>NZ_JBHWHH010000106.1:0-25930 GCF_042732555.1 Nocardia sp. NPDC059764 | reverse complement strand
GATCGCGCACCACCCGGGCCTCACCGATCAGGCGAGCCCACTCCGTGACACCGCCCGCATCACCGGTACGAGTGGACGGAATGCCAAGAGCCACAAACAGATTCGATACCTGACCCGCACACGGCCGGGCTGGGAAATCAGGGTTTCACCGGATACGCGCGGACGCACCGGCTGATTACCGTGATCCCGAGAGCGGCCGGCGATCGGGAGGAAGTCCTGTTGACGAAGAAGTTTCCACGACCGAGACGGCGACGGCCCGCAAGCGCGGCGGTCTACTGATGCTCGCCGCCGCGGTGGTTCTGATCGGGACCGTGGCAGGAATCGGTATCTTCCGAACCGCTTCGGCAGGTTCGTCTGCCGCCACCGCACTGGATCGCTTCACCCATCAACAGTTGGCGTGGGGTGCGTGCGAGAGCGATCTCCTGGACCGGGGCGGCGCGCAGTGCGCGAACGTGACAGTGCCAGCTCGGATCCACACGTGCGGAGGTTCGCGCGGTGGTCTCCGGCCTGATCGAACAGGCTGCGCGGCAACCGATCCGGATCGGCTCCTACGAGGTGGACGACCATTGGCTGCCGTCGGTGCTGTTCGGCTATCTGCACGACTCCCGCCGGTTCGACGAGGCGGCGAACGCGCTGCGGCAGATCGTGGACGCCGCCGCCGGACAGCCGGCCGAGCCCAGTGTGGATTTGGAGCAGTCGCTGAGCGGGTTGTTGCGCGCGCCAACCGAAGACGCCGTCGCCTCCATGGAATCCTCGACGGCTGTGGTGTGCGGCGACGTGAGCGCGCAGCGCGACCCCGGCTGGTACCACCGCAACGTGGAGGCCAGTCGCGCCGCCCAGCCGGTGTTCGGGCCACTGGTCAACAACATCTCCCCGTGCGCGTTCTGGCCCGCGCCCGTAGAACCGCGCGTCGAGGTACACAACGCGACGCCTGTGCTCATCGTGCAGGCCACCGGTGATCCGGTCGCGGCCTATCAGGAAGGCGTCGGTCTGCACCGAACCATGACCGCGTCCCGACTGGTGACCCTGCAAGATGTCATCGTGCACGGAGCGTTCACCGTGCGGAGCAGCTGTATGAGTCAGGCCGTCGAAACCTACCTTCGCGACGGTGATCTGCCCGCCAGCGATCTCACCTGTCACGCGGACTGAAGCTGTTCGCTGCGGTCGGCAATGCCCGACCCGCGGGTGGCCAGGTCCTATCGCCGATCCGTCGCCAAGGCCGACTACGGGGTGACCATGGATCGCGCCTTCGCCGAGGTGATGCCGGAATGCGCCGGGACCACCCGGCGGCCCGGCGGAAGATCAACTGACCGCGACGATCCGGCGGCGAGCGCACACTGAAATGCCGACGACAGGGCACTCTCGGGGATTGGTCACAGCGGTCAGTAATCTGTGTTCGTCGATTCCGCGAGGTAGCCTGGGGCGCGCGGTACGGCGGGAGGGATGTGGTTTGGCACAACGCTGGGTGACGATCTGCCTGCCCCCGGATGCGATCGATGACGTGGAGGCCGCGATCACGCGAGCTCTCGCTCCATTCGAGATGCGGCGAGGATTCCCGGAACGAGATATGTGGGACACGTGGCAGATTCGGGATGGCGGAGGAGCCGGGTTCTACGTCCGACAGGGTCATGAGGACGATCCTCGGCTGATTCACGACGGCCCCAACCAATTCGGCATCGTGCTGCTCCCCACCCGAGGCGAGTGCGCGGGTGGCCCGAAGTCCCTGCTGAACGTCGCGGTGCACAACCTGTCAGAGCCCGATGTACTCACTCTCGACGGTTGGTGGGCCGAGTGGAGTGGCATTCGCCGACATAAGGATTGGGGCGAGACCACGTCCGGTAAGGACGAACCCGACTGCCCGATACCACCGGGCGGCATCGAAAACTACCTGGAGGCACTCCCCGACGACACAGTGCTTGTTCGGGTCTGTTGCTACGGCTAGCAACGCCCTCTATGCCGCATACCGCGCTGACCGAACCGGCCAGCGCGGGCGCCGGCGGCCGGAACCTGATGCGGTGCAGATCGTCCTCAACTGCCGATTACCGCGTCCTCTACGGCGGCTGGCCGCACCGTAGCTTCGAAAAGTTATGCCCGGCGCTCACCGCGACAGCGGTAACCACCGTTACGCCGATCAGACCTGACGGCCCATGCCAGTGCAGCGCAGAGGCCGCCGAACATGATGCCTCCAGCCAGCAAGATTCCCACCCCGACAATGGCGGTAGCGAGCGCAGGAGTGCCGAAGCCGAAGTACACGGCGAACGGACTCGACAGCATTGCGCCGATGAAGCCCCCGATCAAGGCCACGACGAGGACGGGTCGGTCTTTCATGAATCCGACTCTAGCCTTCGAGCAGTCATTCACTCCGTCCAAGACACCCAGCATCACAGACATCCGCTCATGCCGCTACAAGGCCGTTCGGGCCGCTAGGCAGCGTCGGCCGAACACACCAACACGCTGATCGCCGGGGTATCCAGAGGGGCTGCTGAGCTGCTGCTCGGCAGCCCCTTCTTAGGGCCAGATCGACGGAGTCGCAACAGCCGAGAACACCCTGACCGCAGCCTTGTCGCAACTGTCGGCTCTCGCCGAGCAGTATCCCGACCTGGGAGCCATCCACAACTACGTGGCATTGCAGCGGGAACTGAGCGACGTCGAGGATCGAATCGCCGCGACCAGGCGGCTCTACAACGCGAACGTCCGTGCCCTGAACACGAAAGTCCAATCCATCCCAGCCGCCCTCGTGGCTTCGCTGCACCATGTCTCGCCCGAACAGTACTTCGAGATCAGTAGGCCCGAAGCCCGAGCAGCGGTCCAAATGGACCGGCTGTTCAGGGCCTAACCGATCCGATCGGCGTCGGGCTGCGCGAAGCGGGAGATGGCATGGGCGAGTGCCTCGCCCATGGCGGGGCTCCCGGTGTGGCCCGAGTCGTCGATGATGCGTAGGCGGGCGTCCGGCCAGACTTTCGCGAGTTCCCACGCCGTTTCAACCGGGGCGCTGAGATCGAGGCGACCGTGGATCAGTTCGCCGGGGATGCCGGCCAGACGCCAGGCCTCGCGCAGCAGCACGCCTTCGTCGAGCCACGCCGCGTGCGCGAAGTAGTGCGTGCAGATCCGGACGAAGGCGAGCATGGCGTCGTCCGGCTTGGCGCTGTATTGCCCTGGGCTGCCCAGGGATTCGTGGGCGATCACCGCGTCCTCCCAGCGGCACCACTCGATCGCGGCGCTGCGGCGCAGCTCCGGGTCCGGGTCTTCCAGCAGCTGACGGTAGCCCTCGACCGGGTCACCGTCGCCGGGCACCGCGGCCCGGAATCGCTCCCAGTCGGCGGGCAGCAGCCGCGCGAGATCGCGGTACAGCCAGTCGATCTCGCGGCGCCTGGTGCTGGTGACGCCGACCAGCACGATCCCGGTGACCCGCTCCGGGTATCGCTCGGCATAGGCGAGGACGAGCGTCGAGCCCCAGGACCCGCCGTAGAGCAGCCAGCGGTCGATGCCGAGATGGGTGCGCAGCCGCTCCATGTCGGCGATCAGGTGTTCGGTGGTGTTCACCGCCATATCGGTGCCCGGGTCGGCGGCGCTCGGAATGCTCCGTCCGCAACCGCGCTGATCGAACTGCACGATCCGGAAAATGTTCGGATCAAACGACTTCCGTGGTCCCGGGCTGCTCCCGCTGCCAGGCCCGCCGTGCACCACCAGCACCGGCCTGCCCGCCGGGTTGCCGCTGGCACACCAGTACACCTGGTTTCCGTCGCCGACCTCGAGCAGTCCGTCGGCGTACGGGTCGATCGGGGGAAAGAACATCGGCACGGATGCCGAGGCTAGCCGACGAACGGGCCGAACTCGAGCCATCGCGAACCAAGACTCACCACGCCGACCCTGTCATCGACCAGGCGCTTCTTGTCGTCCGGGTAGCGTGGGCGCGTGGGAAGCACCGGGGCTATGAGGAATCTGGCGATTGCGGCTGCCGCGGCGATAGTTCTGTTGGCGGGGCAGGGCGGCGTGGCCGAGGCGGACGCCGGGAGTGCGGAGCGGCTGGTGGGGTTGCTTGCGGAGCGGCTCGCTACCGCGGACACCGTCGCGGCCATCAAATGGGAGGCCGCGGTTCGGGATGGGGGTGAGCCGGTGATCGATGATCCGGGGCGGGAGGCGGCGATTTATGACGCGATGGCTCAGGCGGGGGCGGAGCGGGGGCTGCCCGGGGGTCTGGTGCGGCAGGTTTTTCAGGGGCAGATTGAAGCCAACAAGATTGCGCAGCGGGGGTTGGTGACGGAGTGGCGGTATGGGCTGGCGGTGGCTGGGGTGCCGGGTGGGGATCTCGCGGATGTGCGGCCGGTGATCGATGGGCTGAATACGGCGATACTCGCCGAATTAGCGTCTGAACGAATGGAATTGGCTGCAGCCGATTGTCCGGCGCGGGTCGCGGCGGGAGTGGTCGCCATCGCCGGGAGCAAGCGGCTCGACGCGTTGCATGCTGCGGCGTTGGTGCGGGCGTCGACGCCTTTGTGCGACGGCTGATCGTTCGGCCGACCCGCATAGGATGCGGCCGGGACCGCCGACTCACCAGCTTCGAGCCGACTCTGTACGAGGTTCCGGCCGAGAGCGGGTCGCGCACCGGATCCGAGAGCCACGGCCGCTCTCGGCTACTTCACAGCTTCGCCGGAGGTCGAGGCGGCGCGGGGCTCCATACGGTTCGAAATCGAACAGTGAGGACGACGAAAGAGGTCTGCGGTGGAACTGCATTCCGACGGTGGTCACGAGCGGCATGAGCACGATCTCGGGCTGGCGCACGATATGCGGGTGATGAATCGGCGGCGCGCGTTGTGGGCGGTCGGGGCCGCGGGTGTCGCGGCGGTGGCGGCCGGTTGCTCGCGAAGCGGCGGGTCGAACGCGTCGGCGACGAGCGGCGCTACCAGCTCGGCGGCGAACGGCTCCGGCACGACGGCCGCCGCACCGCAGGAAACGGCGGGGCCCTACCCGGGCGATGGTTCCAACGGACCGAATGTGCTGATCGAGTCGGGGGTGGTGCGTTCAGACATTACTACCAGCCTCGGCGCGTATTCCGGTGTGGCCAACGGCGTTCCACTGACGCTCACACTGAATCTCGAGGACCTCACCAAGAACGGGGAGGCCGGTGCGGGCATGGCCGTCTACGTCTGGCACTGCGACCGCGACGGCAACTACTCGCTGTACAGTCGCGGAGTCACCGATCAGAACTATCTGCGCGGCGTGCAGGTGGCCGACGCGAACGGCACCGTCACCTTCACCTCGATCTTCCCCGCCTGCTACTCGGGCCGCTGGCCGCACATCCACTTCGAGGTCTACGACTCACTGGCCAACGCGGTAGCGGGCGAAAATGCCCGTCTCACTTCGCAGATCGCACTGCCACAGGACGCGTGTACCTCGGTCTACGCTCCAGCAGCACCTTTCGCCGACTCACACCACGATCGCATGCGGCGCGAGCCGGTCGGATCCAGGGCCAGGCGCGGAGGGCTCCATGCTCGGTGAACCATGAAGCACAGCGGGATACCGATCCGCCGACCGGAGGTCAGTGACGTAGCAGAGGACGCCCTTCGAGCGCGGCTGCCCAGAGCGTCTTCGCGGCATCTTCGGCGTCACCATCCAGGAACTCGGGCAGGAGGATGTCGGCCGCGTCATCCGCGTCCGCGTCCTCGAGGTAGTCGCCATCGGACACGCGCAGACGCCGGGCGTTCAGGTCCCCGTTGAACGCGACTTCGCCCCTGTCCCAGGTTTCGAGCCATGCACCCGCGGATGTCGCCCCGTGGACGACGAGCAGCCCCATATCGGAGAGTTCCGTCATCAGCAGGCCCCCGATGGTGAGTGAGCCGCCAACGAACAGATTGCTGTCCATGAGGCACATGAGGTGCTGTGCGGTGACCGAACCGGTGACATAGAGCGGCGTGTAGACGTCTCCGTTCAGCATGCGCATCGGACCGTTGACCGTCAGGTCGCCGTCGATCACGTACACGGTGTCCGGTGCCAGATCGGGATCGTTCCCGATCGACAAGGGCCCGTCGATGGTGAGGTCACCCTGGTGGACGAAGAAGCACTCCGGTTCTTCCCCGAAGACTTCCTCCAGGTCCTCCACGCGGGTGTCGCTGGCTTCGCCGATGTCGTAGCGCTCCGCCGCCTCGGACAGCGGTACCGATTCCCAACGTGTGGACCATTGCTCGAAGGACACCTGACTCCTCGCGTTCTATTCGATCCCGATTGCTTTGTAGCACAGCACAACTCGCTCATCGGGTCTTGCATACCTCGACGCTCGACCACCCCGCCTCACGATCCCCAGAAGATCCTCCAGGCCCCGCCTTCCTCCTGGTCGATGCCTTCGAAGAAGACGTGATGCACGTCGATGCCGCCGAACCACTGCGACTGGGGGCGAGTACGCCGTTCCGTTTCGGTGATAGCGGCCACCAGGTCACGGACGGTGAACCATTTGCCGTTCGGCGCCCGGTGGGCGACGGGTTCACCCTCACCCTGCAGATTCAGCATGGCCGATTCCAGAACCACACGGTCGAGCTCATCAGCGGTCAGGTCGCGAAAGTCGTTGTCCTCGAATACCTCCAGTGCGAACGAGAGCTCTTTGATCTCCGCGGTCGCTTTCGCCCGCTGATTCGAGAGGTTCGCCGCGATGTCTACCGTCGGCTCGGACAGCTCGATCGACAGCGTTCCGGATAACCCGTTGAAGAACTCCAGTGACATGCGAGCATGGTCGCATGGCGCACCGACATATCGGCTCGGGTCAGCGCCTCATCGCCGCAAGGGTTCTGGAGTCGGCGGGGTCGGCGGTGGCCAAGGCGTCGGCGACCGGGATGCCCCGGCGTTCGGCCAGCCTCAGCCGCTCGCGAACCTCGCGCGGAGTACGCGGGCGGTAGCCGGGACCGGTGCCGCAGCAACCGCCGTAGAAGGTCAGACCGGAGTCGAGGACAGCGGTGAGGGCTCGCCACCCGGCCGTGTCGGCTCTTCTGGGCACCTCGAGGTGCGGCCCCGCGTCGATGAGCTCCCCGGCACATCGCACACACCAGCCCGCACCGACTCCGATCGACCCCTTACAGGAGACCCGGCAGTGCAGGCAGACGCGATGTGTCCGGCTCGGATAGATGCACATGCCGGCACCGTACGCAGTGAACCCATCTCGGTCGAGCCATGTGCCATGAAGCGAATGACTCAGTCCTTCAGTGGTGTTTCCTTGTCGTCGCCCTGGGGAAAGAGGTGGTCGAAGCCGATGGCGAAGGAGTTGTCGGTGGGGTCGACCATGAGGTCGAAGGTGTGGCCTCGCGTCAGGCCGGAGTGGTTGTCCAGGGTGCAATCCGCGGTGAAGGGGTCGAGGGTGGGGCCGGTGATGCGGATTGTCAGGTCGGCTGTGTCCGGGTTCTCGCCGCCGGGGTGAATCTCGTTGACGGAGAGGACTTCTCCGATGCCGGGGACTCCGACTGTTTGGAATCGTCGCCCTGTTCGGCGCCATTCGTAGGTGCTGGCGACCAGACCCAGGCCGATCGGGAAAGTGAAGACGCTGGCACACAGGCCGTCGGCCCATCCGTAGCCGGTCAGTCCGAGGATTGGGCCGATCAGCGTCAGGGCGGCGCCTGTGGTGTAGGTGAATACGCCGGCGTAGGGGCCGATGAGTTCGACCTGTCTCGGTCCTTCGTTCTTGCTACGAGCCATTTCGGTTGCAGCGTAGCCGGTGAGGCAGCAGGACGGATGTGTCGTAGGGGTGCGTTTGGATGGTGGGGTGAGCGAGATGATGCGGCTGCCCGAGATTCAGGTGCTTCGTGACCGTTGCCGGGCGATGGCGATGCTCGATGCGATCCTCAGCCCGGAGTGGGAGTACCGGGTACTACTCCTTCGACTCCATATGGGGTGAGGGCGAGGAGGTCGCGTCGATGCGGAACGGATCGGGGGATGACTGGTTCATTGTCTTCAGTGGTGCGGGGGTTTATGGGCGCGGATTCGATCACGAAGCCCCCGACGTGCCGGACGTGCTGCAGGCGGTTCCGAGAGTCTTCGAAAGCTACGTGACGGAACCTGCTTTCGCCGCTCATGACGGGGCACCGCGTGCGACCGTGTGCTTCTGGCGTGAGCCTGCCGACTCCGAGTGGGGTGTGGCGGTGTCCGATCGGGGCGGGGAAGGCTTGTTCGAGCTGCTGATCGAAGGGACGCCGCAGGCATACCAGCGATGGGCTGAGGACTATTACGAAACCACCGTGGGCCTTTCCGAGATAGAGCACGTGTATGCGCTGCGACCATTGACGCCGGCTGTGGTGGCTCGACTCAATCCAGAGGTCGAACTGGCCGATCTCGACGCCGATATCGCCGACATCGGTTACCCGCGTTGAGAAGGTGACGCTCGCTGTCGGAGTATGCGGTTAGGGTGCCGGGCATGGGATACGAGTTTCAGGTCGTCGTGGACTGTTCCGATCCGCACACGCAGGCCGACTGGTGGGCGGAGGTGCTCGGGTGGGAGGTCGAGCCGCAGGATGAGGGGTTCATTCGGAGCATGGTCGAGCAGGGGCATGCGACCGAGGAGGAGACCACCTCTCATCGAGGGAAGCTGGTGTGGAAGATCGGTGGGGCGATTAGGCATCCGGAGCGGCCGCGGGTGCTGTTTCAGCTTGTGCCCGAGGCGAAGACGGTGAAGAACCGGATGCATCTCGACATCCGGGTCGGCGAGGAGAAGCGGGCGGCGGAGGTCGAACGGCTGATCGGTCTGGGCGCGAAGGTGCTGCATGACGGGAGGCAGGGACCGTTCACGTGGGTGACAATGGCCGATCCCGAAGGTAACGAATTCTGCGTGGCCTGAGCTGCGGCTGGTTACCATCAAGAGCGATTCTTCCCGTGGCAGTTGATGTTTCAGGAGGTCGAGCGATGTTTGTCACCAGGTGTGCGGCGGTCGCGGTCGTGGGGGCCGCGATGACGCTGCTGGGATCGGGCCCGGCGAGTGCCGCCCAAGAGGACGAGTTCATCACTCTGAATTCCGTGGTGACTTCCACACCCGATGGCTTGAATGCCACCGGAACCTATATGTGCGACGGCGGAATCGGATATCTCGATGTTTCCGCGCAGATGGGCACCAGCGGCAGCGGTATGATCCAGCTGACCAGCTCGCCGCCGGGAGTGACCCTGCAATGCTCGGGTCGGGTCGAGACCTGGTCCGTGACGCTGAAGCCGACCAATGGTCTGCCCGTGCTCGTGCCGTACACCGAAGGCACCGGCAAAGCCCAGCTGAACCGCAAGTACTGGAAGACCGACTCCGGTCAGGTGGCCCTCCACCTCTGAGCACCCGAATTATCGATGTGCGTCGTGAGAACTCTGCCGGGACGCGGGTCGGATCCGGCTGAACCCCTGAGCTTCTGGCCACGTCCCCGCAGCGCCTACAGGCTGGTTCAGCGGCGACCAGCCGAAACCTCTATTCCAGCCGCCGTCATTCGGCGAATACGCGTTCAGTGTGGCCGCCGAAGGCTTTTCGCATGGCGGACAGGGATTTGTTGGCGTACGAACCTCCGTCACGGGAGGCGAAGCGGGAGTACAGGGCGGTGGTGAGTACCGGGGCGGGGACGGCCAGGTCTATCGGCGCGGACCAGCCGGCGGGCCACGCCGGAGCCCATTCGGCCCGCGCCGACCATTCCGATATGCATGGGGAGATCCTTCGAGGCGGAGATCGGGTGCGGCTCAGCCGAGTTCGCGCAGGCGCGGGAGGAGGTCGGTGGCGAACTGGGTGAGGAAGCGTTCCTGGTCGTGGCCGGGACCGTGGAAGACGAGGTGGTTGAGGCCCGCGTCGAGGTACGGCTCGAGGCCGGCGATCGCCTCGTCCGGATCGGAGGCGACGATCCAGCGCTTGGCGACCTGTTCGATGGGGAGCCGGTCGGCGAGGGCTTCCATTTCGACCGCGGAGTCGACGCTGTGCTTCTGCTCGGGGGTCAGCGACAGCGGCGCCCAGAAACGCGTATTGGCCAGGGCCAGTTCGGGGTCGCGGTCGTAGGAGAGTTTGATCTCGATCATCTTGTCGATGGTCGAGGGGTCGCGCTGGGCGGCGGCCGCGCCCTCGGCGACGGCGGGCATGAGCTTGTCGTTGTAGAGCTCCATACCCTTGCCGGAGGTGCAGATGAAGCCGTCGCCGGCGCGGCCCGCGTACTTGGCGACGACCGGGCCGCCCGCGGCGATGTAGACGGGGACCGGCTGCTCGGGGCGGTCGTAGATATTGGCCTTCACGGTGGTGAAGTGCTCGCCCTCGAACGACACATCGGATTCGGTCCAGAGCTTGCGCATCAAGGTGACGGATTCGCGCAGGCGGGCGAAGCGTTCCTTGAATTCCGGCCATTCGCGGCCGGAGACGGCGATCTCGTTGAGCGCCTCACCGGTGCCGACACCCAGCATGACGCGACCGTTGGACAGCAGCGACATGGTCGCGAAAGCCTGGGCGATGACGGCGGGGTTGTAGCGGAACGTCGGGGTGAGGACGCTGGTGCCGATCTGGACGCGGCTGGTGCGCTCGGTGACGGCCGACATCCACGACAAGGCGAACGGCGCGTGCCCGCCATTGTGCCGCCAGGGCAGGAAGTGGTCGGACACGACCACGCTGTCGAGGCCCAATTCCTCGGCGCGCACGGCGTATTCGACGAGGTCACGGGGGCCGAACTGCTCGGCGGAGGCCTTGTAGCCGATCTTCAGGGTCATCGTAGTACCGCTTTCTCAGGGTGATCGGCCGCCTTGCGCAGGCGGCGGTAACGTTCGATGAGGGCATTGGTCGAACTGTCATGTGACAGTTCACAACCGGACTCGATGTCGTCGAAAATCCGTGTCGTGAGGATCTTTCCGAGTTCGACGCCCCACTGGTCGAACGAGTTGATGTTCCAGATCCATCCCTGCGTGAACACCTTGTGCTCGTACAGAGCGACGAGCGCGCCCAGCGAGTACGGGGTCAGCTCATCCAGCAGGAGGGTGCTGCTCGGCCGGTTGCCGGGAAACGCGCGATGCTCCCCCGCGTCGTCGCTGGTGCGACCGAAGGCCAGCGCCTGCGACTGGGCGAACAGGTTCGCCATCAACAGGTCATGATGCCCGGTCAGATCATGCGCGGCCGTGAGCACGCCGATGAAATCGCAAGGGACCGTGACGGTTCCCTGATGCAGCAGCTGAAAGAAGGCGTGCTGGCCATTGGTTCCGGGCTCGCCCCAGACGATCGGCGCGGTGCCGACGCCGACCGGATTCCCGTCACGATCGGCCGACTTGCCGTTGCTCTCCATCTCGAGCTGCTGCAGATACGCGGGCAGCCGAGCGAGCCGCTGATCATAAGGCAGCACCGCATGCGTCTGGGCGTCCCAGAAATTGCGATACCAGATACCGAGCAGCCCGAGCAGGACCGGCAGGTTGCGATGCGCTGGCGCGGTGCGGAAGTGGACGTCCATCGAATGCGCGCCCGCGAGGAACGACCGGAACTGCTCGGCGCCGATCGCGATCATCACCGACAGGCCGATCGCCGAGCTCAGCGAGTAGCGGCCGCCTACCCAATCCCAGAACTCGAACATATTGGCCGGATCGATGCCGAAGGACGTTACCTCGGCACCGTTCACCGACACCGCGACGAAATGCTGTGCCACAGCGGCAGGCTCGTCGAGCGCGTCGATCAGCCAATCCCGGGCGGCGCGCGCATTGGCGAGGGTCTCGACGGTGGTGAACGTCTTCGACGACACCACGAACAGCGTCGTCGCCGGGTCGAGATCGTGCAGCGCCCGGGTCAGATCATGCCCGTCCACATTGGAGACGAATCGCGATTCCAGTGTGCCCGTGCCGTATTCGCGCAGGGCCAGGCACGCCATCGCCGGTCCGAGATCCGAGCCTCCGATCCCGATATTGACCACGGCCTGAATGGGCTCGCCCGTCGCCCCGCGCCACTCCCCCGACCGAACGGCCTGCGCGAATCCCGCCATCCGCTCGAGGGTGCCCTGCACGGCGGGCACGACATCGACGCCGTCGACCTCCACCACCGCGTCCGCGGGCGCACGCAACGCCGTGTGCAGTACCGCGCGCTGTTCGGTGACATTGATCGGCGCACCGGTGAACATCGCCTCGACGCCCGCGGCCAAACCACGTTCGGCGGCGAGTTCGACCAGCAGGTCGATGGTTTCACCGGTGACCAGATTCTTCGAATAGTCCAGCACGATCCCGTCGTGCTCGACGGTCATCGCCGGACCCCGATCGGGCGTCCGCCCGAACAGCTCCGAGATCCGCTCCCCCGCAAGCTCTTCGCGGTGCGCGGCCAGCCGCGCCCACGCCGGGGAGTCGGTCATCCCCGCACCGCGGCGCCACGGTCGGCCAGCGCCGATTCGACCCCGGCGATCAGCTCACGCCACGCCTGCTGGAACTTGGCGATGCCCTCCCGCTCCAGCTTGGCGGAGATGTCGTTCATGTCGATGCCGAGCGCGTCGAGCTCCCCGAACACCCGGCGCGCGTCGTCGTAGCGGCCGGTGACCTGGTCGCCGGCCACCTTGCCGTGATCGATGACCGCCGCGAGAGTCGGTTCGGGCACGGTGTTCACGGTCCCGGGCGCGACCAGGTCCACCACGTACCGGGTGTCGTCGTAGGCGGGATCCTTCACCCCGGTCGACGCCCACAACGGCCGTTGCGGCCGCGCACCCGCCGCGGCCAGCGCCGCCCAGCGCTCGCCGCGCAGGGTCTGCTCGAAGGCCTCGTAGGCGAGCACCGCGTTCGCGATGGCGGCGTGGCCACGCACCGCCATCGCCGCATCACTGCCCAGCGCGTCGAGCCGGGCATCGACCTCGGAATCCACGCGCGAGATGAAGAACGAAGCGACAGAAGCGATCCGGGCGATGTCGTGCCCGTTCTCGCGGGCCAGCTCCAGCCCGGCATGGAAGGCGTCGAGCACATCCCGATACCGCTCGAGCGAGAAGATGAGCGTCACGTTGACGCTGATCCCGCGCCCCAGGATGGCGGTGATCGCGGGCAGTCCGGCGGGCGTGGCCGGAACCTTGATCATCAGATTGGGCCGGTCGACCAGCCACGACAGCAGGATCGCTTCGCTCACCGTGCGCTCGGTGTCGTGCGCCCACGCCGGATCGACTTCGAGGGACACGTAGCCGTCGAGCCCGTCTGTCGCGGTGCACACCGGCCGCAGCACGTCGCAGGCGGCCCGCACATCCCAGCTGGTGAGGATGCGCGCGGCGTCGGCGGTGCCCATACCGAGTTGCGCGAATTCACGCAGCTGCGTGCCGTACTGCTCGGACCCGCGCAGGGCGGCCTCGAAGATCGCCGGATTGGTGGTCACGCCGGTGATGCCCCGATCGACCCATTCGGCCAGTCCACCGGATTCGATCCGGCCGCGGCTCAGGTCGTCCAGCCAGAGGGAGACGCCTTCTCGGGCGAGGAGCTGCAACGGATCACTCATACGAATACCTCTGACACAGTCTGCGATTGCTCGGTTTCGAGCAGATGTTGCACGAAATCATGCAACCGTGGCCGATTGCTGTCAATGTTTCGCGCAGGATCGCGTACCATCCGAGACGGCGACGATGGCTCGACAACCCTTCAGGAGGTCCGTTGCTCTCCAGCACCCGCCGGCGTCAGATCCTCGACAGGCTGACCACCGACGGCTACGTCGAGGCGAAGGAATTCGCCCGCGAGCTCGGAGTGGACACCTCGACCATCCGCCGTGACCTCGAAGCCCTCGAACGCGACGGCCAGATCCAGCGCACCCACGGCGGCGCGCGGCCCATCCCCGGCGTCACCTCGGATCTGCCCTATTCGGCGAAGAGAAACACACGGCTGCAGGAGAAGTCGGCCATCGCGCGGGTGGCCGCGGGCCTGGTCGCCGACGGCGACACGGTGATCCTCGACAGCGGCTCGACCACCTACGAGGTCGCGGTCGCGTTGCGCCGCCGCGAAAGTCTCACCGTCATCACCAATGACCTGCGCATCGCCGAGTACATCGCGGGCCTGCAACGCTTCCGACTGCTGGTCGCGGGCGGTGAACTGCTCGGCTCGGTCTACACCCTCGCCGGTGACCGCACGGTCGAATTCCTGCGCGACTACGCGGCGGACTGGGCGTTCCTCGGCGCGGACGCGGTGGACGTGGACGCCGGTATCACCAATACGAACACACTCGAGGTCCCGGTCAAGCGGGCGATGATCGCCACCGCGCGCTCCACCGCCGTGGTCGTCGACAGTTCGAAGTTCGGCCACCGCGCCCTGGCCCGGGTCGCAGGGCTCGACGAGATCCACACCCTCATCACCGATCACGGCCTCGACGAGGAGGCCGCGAAACCCTACGGCGACCACCTGATTCGGGCCGACGTCACCAAACCGCCGCGCCCCAAGCCCTGGCCGACCGTCGCGGCGGCGGCCTCCCTGGCCCCGCGCGGCAAGACCGAGCGCGAGTCAGGCGAGGCGGCGGAGTAGTTCGGCGCGGTGGTCGGCGGAGTCGGCGCCGTCGTCGACCAGCACGCGGCACTCGTGGTCGACGACCGCCTCGACCGTGACGCGCCGGTCGGTCACTTCGGCAGCGGGCTGTAGAAGACCAGACCGTTGCCCTTGTTGTCGTAGACGACCGCGCGGCGTTCGTGCGCGTCGTTGTAGGGCGCGGTCACGATGCCGCCGCCACTGGCCTCGATCGCCTTCGCGGCGGCGTCGACGTCCGCGGTCTTGATGCCCACGACCACCTGCCCGTGGATCGGGTGGTCGACGGCGGTGGCCAGCGCCAGCGTGATGGGCCCGCCGTCGATCGCCGCGAAGTGCGCGCCATCGCGGAACTTCAACGGCATGCCCAGGGTCTCGGTGTAGAAGCTGATCGACTCGTCCAGGTCATCGGTGGACAGGATGATCATCTTCACTTCATGGTCGCTCACAACAGCCTCCTGATCGGTTCCGGCCGGGTGCGCACCCGACACGGTCCCCCTCATGATGGCCGTTGCGCGCCACCGGGATCGGACAGCGACACGCGCGCGGGGGCGGCTTGTTCAGGCGGTGGCGGCGCGCGCGGCGATGAGGGCCGCGAGTTCGGCGGGGCGTTCCTCGGGGATCCAGTGGGTGGCGTCGAGGATCTCGTGGGTGAAAGGAGCCGCCATGTAGTCGGGGGTGAGGGCGGCGGACTTGGTGGCGATGAACGGATCCCGCGTGCTGGAGACGTGCGTGGTGGGGGTGGTGATCTTCCGCGTCGTCTCACGCGGGTCGACGATGAGCATGGCGCGGGTTACCTGATCGGCACGCTACGCGACAGGATCCGGCGTCGCCGCGAAAGCCGTTCGCCGACAATGCTGCCGAATGATAACTACGCCACAGGATCGGCCCAGTCGTCATGCGCATGACACATGAATCGAACCGGTCGCACCAGCCAAAGTCCTACGGGGACATGACATTCCGGATACCAGCAGGTTGCTGTTCAGTCGGAACCATCCCAGCCGGAATTAATTAAGATGAAACACTCCCTTTCAATTTCCCAATTCGAATCATGCCCGGTAGTGTGCCCCCGTCGCGTCAGCGATTGCGAAACCCCTGTTCTGGCAATGGAGTTCGAGTGCTGGAAATTCACCACTTCAGCTATGGATGGATCACCCCCGTCCTGGCCTACATCATGTCTGTCACCGGATCGCTGCTCGGTCTGCGGTGTACGGCGCGGGCCCGGTCGGGGGACGGACGTGGCGGCTGGCTCGTCTCGGCGGCGATCGCCATCGGCGGCACCGGCATCTGGGTCATGCACTTCATCGCGATGCTCGGCTTCACCATTCGCGGCGCCGTGATCCGCTACGACGTACCGCTCACCCTGCTCAGCGCCGTGATCTCGATCCTGGTCGTCTGGGCCGGGCTGTTCGTGGTGGCACGCGAGCCGTTCGGCCGCTACTCGCTGTTCGCGGGCGGCGCGGTCACCGGCGTGGGCGTCGGCGCGATGCACTATTCGGGCATGTACGCCATGCGGTCGGACGCCATGATCGGCTATGACGTCTGGATCGTGACCCTGTCCATGGTGATCGCGGTGGTCGCGGCGACCGTCGCGCTGTGGTTCACGGTGGTCATCACCGGCATCTGGGCGACCATCGGCGCGGCCCTGATCATGGGTGTCGCGGTGTGCGGCATGCACTACACCGGCATGGCGTCGATGAACGCGCACCACATGGACAACGCCCAGACCCCGCACGGCGCGGGCGCGATGGAGCTGCTCGCCCCGCTGATGATCAGCGTCAGCATGGTGACGCTGGTGCTGCTCATCCACGTCGGGCTCACCGAGGTGGACGAGCGGTCGATGATGCCCGGTCCGGCGCGGCCCATGCCGGAAAGCCGGCCCGCCCCGGAACACCGGCCCGGCTGGTCGTTGCAGGCCACCTCGCCCGCCGCCGCGCGCGGTTCGGGCCAGGACGAACCCGTCCCGCACGACTACCGGACGGCGGGGCTGTATCCGCCCGCCGCCGACTATCAGGCGCCCGGCCGCCACGAGATGGCCGTCCCCGGCGACTGGCATTCGGACCGCTACCGCGCGGGCTGAGCCGCCCGGCCGGGCAGGCTGAGAACCACCTGCCCGGCAGCCTGAGAATCACGGTTCGCGTTCGCTGAGAATCGGCACGCGGTGTTCGACTTTCGGGCACATCCGCAGCAAACTGAGCGCCGTGGACCACCATCAGCTGGAGTTGATCTTCGCGGTCCTGTTCGCGACGATCCTCGCGCAGCCGCTCGGACGACGGCTGGGCCAGGCCCCGGCGGTCCTGATGACCGCCTTCGGCGTGGTGCTCGCGCTCATCCCGCAGGTCCCCAATATCCAGATCGACCCGAAACTGATTCTGCCGCTGGTCCTCCCGCCGCTGCTGTACGCGGCCGCGCGACGCACCTCGTGGCGGCAGTTCGCCGAGAACTGGGCGGCCATCAGCCTGCGCGCGGTGGTGCTGGTCATCGTCACCACCGTGGCCGTGGCCTGGGCCTTCCACCTCTGGTATCCGGCCGTCCCGATCGGGGCGGCGGTCGCGCTGGGCGCGCTGGTGGCGCCGCCGGATCCGGTGGCGGTGTCGGCGCTGGCGGGCAAGCTCGGGCTGCCACGGCGACTGGTCGCGGTGCTCGAGGGTGAGGGCCTGTTCAATGACGTGACCGCGATCGTGCTGTACACCGTCGCGGTGCGGGCGGTGGTGTCGGGCAGCTTCTCGGCCTGGGGCGCGCTGCTCGACTTCGGGGTGTCGGCGCTGGTCGGGGCGGCGGTCGGGCTGCTGTTCGGCTGGGCCGGAAGCAAACTCATGCAACGGCTCGACGAGGCCCCGTGGCGGGTCGCGCTCGGACTCTTGCTGCCGTTCGCGGCGTACGGGTTCTCCGAATCGCGCGGCGGGTCGGCGGTGCTGGCGGTGCTGGTGTGCTCGATGTACCTGACCGACGCCGCCACCGACTTCGGCGACAGCGACTACCGCCTGGTCGGCGACTCCTTCTGGGAGATCACCGAAATGCTGGTCACCGGGTTCGCATTCGGATTGATCGGACTGGAACTGAGCACGGTGCTGCGCGACGCCGGACCGGACTGGCCGCGCTTCCTCGGCGGGGCCGCCGTCGTCATCGCGGTGGTGGTGGGGTTGCGGCTGATCTGGCTGCTGATCACCACCAAGCTCTTCCAATCCTGGTGGCGCGCCCACGATCGCGACGAGCCCTACAACTGGCGCGAGACCCTGGTCACCTGGTGGGCGGGCATGCGCGGGGTGGCGACCGTCGCGCTGGCGCTGGCCATCCCGTTCACCACCGACACCGGGAAGCCGTTCCCGGGACGCACCGAGATCCTGTTCACGGCGTTCGCGGTCGTGCTGTTCACGCTGCTGCTGCAAGGCCCGACCCTGCCCGCGGTGGTGCGCGCCACGGGCGTGCGGGCCGACACCGGTGCGGAACGCGTCATCGAGCGCGAGCTCTGGACGCGGGTGCTGCAGGCCGAAATCGCACGCCTGGAAGAGATCTCGCAGACCGAGCATCTCCCCGAGGAGGTCTACGACAGGTTGCGGGCCGGCTTCGAACGCCGCCTCGCCCACGCCGACCCCGAGGCCGCCGACAGCAATGCCCGCATGGCCACCGATCGCGCGATCGCCTTCTCCGCCAAGATGCGGGCCATCACCAATGACGTGCTGGAAGCGGGCCGCGCCGAAGCCCTGGCCGCCCGCCGCGAACCCGGCGTCCCGCCCGATGTGGTGGACCGGGTGATGCGCCGCCTGGACCTGCGCGGCGCGGCCAACTGAGCCACTCCCCGCCTGATTATCCGTCCCGGCCCAGCGACACGAGGACCGCCACGAATTCGCGCGCGAACGACTTGCGGGTCAGCAGACGGGTGGTCCGCGCCCCGGTCACTTCGGCCCGCAGACCCAGCCGACGGGCCAGCCGCTGCGTGCGCAACACGTGAAAATCACTGGTGACCACCGTGATTCGCGCCGTACGCAGGTCGATGCCGAGCGAGTCCAATTCCTCGGCGGTGAACCGCAGATTCTCCTCGGTGTTCCGGGACCGGTTCTCCGCGACGATGCCTGTCGCCGGAATCATGTGCGCCACAAGGTAATCGGCCATCGCCATCGCCTCCGGCACGGTATCGCGGCCGCTCTGCCCGCCGGACACGACCACCAGGGGCCTGCGGCCCCGCTCGTCCCGGATCACCTCGAGCGCCCGATCCAGCCGACGGGCCAGCATCGGCGAGACCCGGTCGCCGCGCAGTCGGCAGCCGAGCACGACCACCACCTCCGCGCCCGGCCGCGGCGCCCGCCGGGCCCGGCCGAGGGTGTATCCGGTGAATACGAGGAACGGCGTCACCACCGCGGCCCCGGCCCACAGCACGACGCCCCGCCACATCCGCACCCGGTCACACCTCCTGACATCGGCTCCAGCATCGAAGGCTCGCGCACACCGGCTCGATCGCATGCCCGCGCACCGCATCGACGGTAGTCGCCCGCCGCCGTCCCGCCGTGGACGCGGGTCGCGGTGATGCACTGACGAGCCCCTGACCTCGGGCTAGCATGACGCAATGGCATTGGGCACCTATCAGCCGCCCTGGCTGCGGACCGTTGACCTCGGCGAGCAGTTCCGCGCGCTCGTCCAGTGGTGGGCGGAGCCGCATCGGGTGCGGCGCGGGGTCCAGGCCTATCGTGATCTGCTCGCGGTCACCCCGGCGTGTATCGCCTACGCGTTCACCTTGTTCATCACCTGGTGGACGCTGCGCGGGGCGAGCGACATCGTGGGCCGGCGGCTGATCTTCTCGGCGTCCACGAATCTGCGCAATATGCAGCGGGATCCGATCCAGGTGCTGGTGGCTTCCGCGTTCTGGACCGACGGCGGGTTCCCCTGGACCGATATCGTCATTCTGATCACCCTGATGGCGCTGGCCGAACGCTGGCTGGGGTCGCTGCGCTGGATCGTGGTGGTGGCCATCGGCCATGTCGGCGCGACCCTGATCACCGTGCTCGGCATCGCGCACAAGCTGGACAAGCAGCTGATCCCGACCCGGGTGGCGTTCGCCTCGGATGTCGGTCCCAGTTACGGCATCTCGGCGATGCTGGCGGTGCTGACCTTCCGGCTGCGGGGTCCGGCCCGCTGGGTGTGGGCGCTGGCCATGCTGGTCTGGTACGGCTTCGGGGTGTGGCACGGGCGCACGTTCACCGACTACGGCCATTTCTTCGCGCTGCTCATCGGTTTCGCGGTGGGCGCGATCGCGGTGGCGCTCTCGCACCGGCTGATCACGGTCCGCGAGCGCAAGGCGTCGAAACGGAGTCCGGCCGTCACCGGCGGCGAGCAACCCACCGATGCGGCCGGAGACAGCACGAATTCAGCCGGGGACCGGGTCGATCCGCCCGCGGTTGCGCTGGACCAGCCGGATGGCTGGCTCGACCAGGCGGGCCACGATCGGGCCGAGCACGGCCATCATTAGCACGTAGGCCGAGGCCAGCGCCGCCAGCCGCGGATCGACCCCGCCGACCGAAACCGCCAGCCCGGCAATGACGATGGAGAACTCTCCGTGCGCCACCAGGGCCGCACCCGATCGCGCCCGGCCCATCCTCCGTATCCCCTGCCGTGAGGCCGCCCACCACCCGGTGGCCATCTTGGTCAGCGCGGTCACGATGACCAGCAATATCGCCCACCCCAGCACCGGTGGGATCGCGGTGGGATCGGTATTGAGCCCGAACGCCACGAAGAAGATGGCCGCGAACAGGTCTCGCAGCGGTTCGAGGAGTTTGGCCGCCTCCTGCGCGGTGGATCCGGAGATGGCGATGCCGAGGAGGAACGCCCCGACCGCCGCCGACACCTTCAGCGCCGAAGCCGCGCCCGCGACCAGCAGCGCCGCGCCGAGCAGCTTGAGCAGGAACACTTCCCGATCATTGCTGTCCACGATGGCCGACACGTAGCGGCCGTAGCGCAGCGCCACGATGAGCACCACGGTGATCGCCACCAGCGCGATGGCCAGCGACCGCAGCCCGCTGACGAAGCTCAGCCCGGCCAGCATCATGGTGAGAATCGGCAGATAGACCGCCATGGCCAGATCCTCGAACACCAGGATGGACAACACCACCGGCGTCTCGCGGTTACCGAGTCGCCCGAGGTCGTTGAGCACCTTGGCGACGATGCCCGAGGACGAGATGTAGGTGACGCCGCCCATGGTGACCGCGCCGACCGTACCCCACCCGAGCATGAGCGCCACCAGCACGCCGGGCGTGGCATTGGCGACGATGTCGATCAGACCCGCCACCCAGGAGCGTCGCAGCCCGGTCACCAATTCGGCGGCGGTGTACTCCAATCCGAGCAGCAGGAGCAGCAGGACCACGCCGATCTCGCCGGCCATGTGACCGAATTCGGTGGCGGCCTTCATCTTCACGATGCCGCCCTGACCGAAGGCCAGACCGCCCAGCAGATAGAGCGGGATCGGCGACATGCCGAAGCGGGCGGCCAGACGGCCCAGCATGCCGAGCGCGAACAAGATCGCGCCGAGTTCGAACAAGGCTAGGCCGGTCGAGTCCACCGGTCTCAGCCGTCGGCCAGGATGCGAGCGGCCGCGTCCAGCCCGTGCGGAGTTCCGACCACGACCAGGATGTCCCCGGAGTCGAGCACCTGATCCGGACCTGGCGACGGTTGCACCTGCCCCGCCCGCATGATCGCGACGATGGAGGCCTTGGTGCGGGTCCGCATGCCGGTCTCACCGAGCATGCGCCCGCGGTACGGCGAGCTGCCGCTGATGCTGAGCTGGCGGGTGGTGATCCCGGGTAGGTCGGAGTGCTCCTCGCGGAGCTGCTGTACCAGCTGCGGCGCGCCGAGCAGATTGGCCAGCACCGCGGCCTCGTCGGGGGACAGCGGCACCTGCGCGATGCAGGCGTCCGGGTCGTCGCGCTGGGAGACGATCAGGTCGATTCCGCCGTCCCGGTGCGCGACGACTCCGATCCGCCGGCCTGATCTGACTTCGAAGTCCTTGCGGACACCGATACCGGGCAGGGCAGTCACATCGACGTTCACGCGTCCAGACTAGGACAACCCGCGCGAATAGCGGGGAGCTCCGTCCGGGGCGTGATCAGTTCGCTTCCAGCGGGGCGAAGCCGCCGTCGGGTCCGGGCAGGAAATCGGTCACCGCGGTGACGGCCGTCAGCGGCAGCGGGCCATACAGGTGGGGGAACAGCATGGAGTCCGGATCGGTGGGCACGCCCGGCTCCCATGCCACCGGCGAGCCGAGCGCGGTGGGATCCAGGTGCAGCAGGACCAGATCGGTGCGGCCGGCGAAGAGGCGATTGGCGGGCAGGTGCGCCTGGTAGGGGGCGGACAGGTGGATGAATCCGGCCTCGGCCAGCGACGGCGCGCGGTATTCGCCTGCGGCGCGGGCGTTCTCCCACTCCTCGCGGGAGCAGATGTGCAGCAGGGCGGCCGGTGTCGTGTCCTGTTCGATTCCCACCCGTCCAATCTAGGCGAGGGCGGCTCAGGACGGCTGGGGCCGGGCCACATAGGGGGTCGACGTCGTTGATGGCGACCGGGCGGGCGCGAGGCAGGCGGCGGCGCCCCGCGGTGTCGCCGGTCCACATGCTCACGCACGGTCCGGCCGGGGTGCGGCCACGAATCAGCGAATATGGGCCGCACCAGGCACCTTACCGGCTGGTAACAGCCGTGCGGACGCCCGAAGTTTGCGAGACTTCCCGGGTGACGGAAGAGTTGGCGCGGATTCGTTCCATCACCAGCACCGCGCTGCTGGCCGATTTCGCTGTGGGCCGCGGCATTCCACTGGCCGACGTGCTGCGCGGCAGCGGCATCGGCGAACCCGCCCTGCACGACCCGTCGACCGAAATCACCATGGCACAGGAGTACTCCGTCATGGCCAATGTCGTCGCCGCCACCGACGACGAACCCGGCATGGGACTGCTCGCCGGACTGCTGTGCCATCCGCCGTCCATGGGTGTGCTCGGCTTCGCGCTGATGAGCAGCGCCAGCCTGCGGCACGCGATGGACATAGCCCTGCGCTACGCGGACCTGTCGTTCACCACCGCCCGCCACTCCCTCGACACCCGCGACACCCAGGTCTGGATCCAGCGCGACGACAGCGCGCTGCCCGCCGAGATCCGGCGCTTCGCCCTGGAACGGGATCTGGCGGCCATCGCCACCGTCCAGCAGGACCTGATTCCGATCCGCGTCCCCGCCGTCCGCGTCGAGCTCTACATCGACGCCCACCCCATCTACGAGATGTTCGGCGCGGTCTTCGGCGTCGAGGACGTGCGCTTCTCGATGCCGCAGTCGCGCATGGAATTCCAGGCCGCCACCCTGGAAACCCCACTTCCCCAGGCGAACCTGTCCACCGCCCGCTTCTACGAGCAGCAGTGCGCCGACCTGATGGAGTCCCGGCACAGCCGCAGCGGCCTCAGCGGCCGGGTCCGTCAGCTGCTCATCCGCCACGGCGGCTCCGCCGACCAGACCCGCATCGCCGCCGACCTCGACGTCAGCGTCCGCACCCTGCGCCGCCGCCTCGCCGAGGAGGGCACCACCTTCCGCGAACTGAGCCTGGAGACCGTCGGCATGCTCGCCGAGGAGCTGCTCATCGCCGGCCTCACCGTCGAGCAGGCCGCCGACCGACTCGGCTACGCCAGCGTGTCCGCCTTCGCCTCCGCCTTCCGCACCTGGAAGGGCCAGTCGCCCGGCCACTTCGGCCGCACCCACCGCGGCCGCCACGCCGTGCGGTCGTGACGCTGCCGCTCGCGGCGCGACGGTGCGATCGTGACGGTGCCGATCGCCGCACGACGGCGCGGCCCGGCAGTGCGCGCGGGCACGCATGAAGGTTCGGATGTGCGGGCGCGCTGTTACCGGAACTCCTTACCGACCCTGACCCGAGTCCGGTAACTTCCGGCGCGTCGATGCTGGTCAGCGGAGCGCGCGGGGCATCTGGTAGACCGGCAGGTACGACTTCACGTACCCGACCGTTCGAGGAACCATGAACCCCTCCACCATCATGTCCGCGCGCGACCTCGAGTTCCTGCTCTACGACTGGCTCGACGTGGAGTCCCTGACCACCCGGGACCGCTTCGCCGACCACTCCCGCGACACCTTCGACCAGGTGCTGCGTCTGTGCCAGGACCTGGCGGCCACTTATTTCGCGCCGCACAATCGCGAGAGCGATCTGCACGAGCCCACCTTCGACGGCGAGCGGGTGCACATCATCCCCGCGGTCGGCAAGGCGTTGCAGGCTTTCGCCGACGCCGGAATGATCGGCGCGGCAATGGATTACGAGGTCGGCGGGATGCAGCTGCCGCACTCGGTGTACACCGCGTGCATGTCGTGGTTCCACGCGGCCAATGTCGGCACCGCCGCGTACGCGTTGCTCACCACCGGCAATGCGAATCTGCTTGCCGCGCACGGCAGCCCGGAGCAGATCGACGCCTACGTGCGTCCGATGCTGGAGGGCCGGAGCTTCGGCACCATGGCCCTGTCGGAGCCGCAGGCCGGGTCCAGTCTGGCCGACATCACCACCCGGGCCGTGCCCGCGGCGGACGGCTCGTACCGGGTGTTCGGGCGCAAGATGTGGATCTCCGGCGGCGACCACGAGCTGTCGGAGAACATCGTGCACCTGGTGCTGGCCCGGATCCCGGGCGCGCCGGAGGGCACCCGCGGCATCTCGTTGTTCGTGGTGCCGAAGTTCCTGCCGGATGCCGATGGCACACCGACCGTGCACAACGATGTCGTGCTGTCGGGCATCAATCACAAGATGGGCTGGCGCGGCACGGTGAACACCGCGCCGGTGTTCGGCGATGGCAACTTCACCCCGGGCGGCGAGCCGGGCGCGGTCGGCTATCTGGTGGGCGAGCCGAATCACGGACTGACGCAGATGTTCACGATGATGAACGAGGCCCGCATCGGGGTCGGCCTGGCGTCCACGGCGCTCGGCTACACCGGTTACCTGAAGTCCCTCGACTACGCGCGCACCCGCCCGCAGGGCCGCCCGGTCAGCGCCCGCGGCGGCGGGCAGGTGCCGATCATCGAGCATCCGGACGTGCGGCGCATGCTGCTGGCTCAGAAGGCCTATGCCGAAGGCGCACTGGCGCTGCAGCTCTACTGCGGCAAGCTGGTCGACGAGCACCGCACCGCGGCAACCGAATCCGGCCGCGACCGGGCGGGCACGCTGCTGCGGATCCTCACCCCGATCGCCAAGTCCTGGCCCAGCCAGTGGTGCCTGACCGCCAACGACCTGGCCATCCAGATCCACGGCGGCGCCGGCTACACCCGCGACTACGACGTGGAACAGCATTACCGCGACAATCGCCTCAACCCGATTCACGAAGGCACCCACGGCATTCAGAGCATGGATCTGCTCGGCCGGCAGGTCACCCTCGACAACGGCGCGGCCCTGGCGGCCCTGCTGGAGACGATGGCGGCCACCGTCGGCACGGCCCGGGACAGCGGCGACGCCGAGCTGGCCGGATTCGCCGATGCCCTGGAGGCCGTCATGGGCCGGCTGGCCGCCACCACGGCGGGCCTGTGGGGCACGGGCAACCCCGAAGCGGCGCTGACCAATTCAGCGGTCTATCTGGAGGCGTTCGGCCATGTGGTGCTGGCCTGGATCTGGCTCGAGCAGGCGGTGGCCGCCCACGCCCTGCCCGAGTCGGCCTTCGGCCACGGCAAGCGACTGGCCGCCCGGTACTTCTTCCGGTGGGAACTCCCCCGCACCACACCGCAATTCGACCTGCTCGACTCCGGTGATCGCACCACCGTGGAACTCGACGAATCCTGGTTCTGAACACGCCGAGCGGCACGGCCGTTCGCGATGAGCGAACGATGCAGGAAGGGCATACCCCCTGATGGTATCGAAGCCCCAGGTGAACGCGAGGTCGCGCCGGTCGCGGCCCGGTCTCCGATTCAGCCGCCTTGATTACGGTTTGCTGGCGGGCAGGGCACGACAGCCAATCGGAGTGTGAGTGTCAGTGCGCCCGGGTAGTCTCCCGATAGACAACTCGATCAGCGTGTTCGAACGGGAGGTTCCTCCGTCCTGAAGGGCAGTCACCAGGACCTGTTCGCTTTCAGCGAAATCGCAGGTCGTGTTACTGAAAACACACGGGAAACTGCACGGGAACAAAGTCCTCTCGCCGAACGTCTGACAGAGTAGTCAACAAGCCACTGCTGGGAAGTAGCGGTAGCGAGGTTCGCGGAATGGTCCGCGGGCCCCCACACCAGGCGAACGGTGCGTGAACACCCAGAGCCAGGACGGAGGAGTCATGCCAGGAACCCTGACAAGCACCCCACTGACCGCGGTCGATCGTTGCGACCGCTGCGGGGCGGCTGCGCGCGTGCGCGCTACCTTGCCCGCAGGTGGAGAGTTGCTCTTCTGCCAGCATCACGCCAATGAGCACATGGACCGCCTTCGTGAGCTCGAGGCCGTGATCGACTCGGAGTCGGCACCGGCGCTGTAACAGCTCCTCCCAACTCACGACAATTCCATCTTCCCAACAGAAAACCCCGAAAG
>NZ_JBHWHH010000105.1:0-25954 GCF_042732555.1 Nocardia sp. NPDC059764 | reverse complement strand
CGACTGGATTCTCCAGTCGCCCGCTTCGGTTTTCGGGACGCTAGGCCTTCTTCATCGTCGCCATGGCACGCTCGGTCTCCCAGAACGCCCGCAGGGCAGCGATTTTGCCGTCCGCGTCCACCTTGTAGGTGAAGACGCCCTCGGCATCCACGATGTGCCCGCCCATGGTGGTGCGGATGCGGCCGGTGAAGGCCACCTCACGCCCGCAGGCGAAGGAGTCGTCGAAGAGGAACTCGATCGACTCGGTGGGCGCGATCGCCTTGTCCCAGAACGCCGCGATCGCTTCCGCGCCACGGTGTCCCACGCCCTCGGGATCGAAGAAGGACGGCCCGACAGGATCCTCCACGATGCCGTCGGCGGCGAACAGCGCCACCCAGGCGTCCTTGTCCTTGGCGCGCACCGCGGCCTGCGAGGCCGCGCCCGCCACCCGCGCGGGGTGCTCGGTGGTGGTCATCGCTGCTCGCTGCCGACGACCCACATCGAGAAGTACTGCGAGCCACCGCCGTACGCGTGGCCGAACGCCTTGCGGGCGTTCTCCACCTGGTAGTCGCCCGCACGGCCCATGACCTGCTTGGCGGCCTCGGCGAAGCGGATCATGCCGGACGCGCCGATCGGGTTGGAGGACAGCACGCCGCCCGACGGGTTGACCGGCAGCTTCCCGCCGATGGCGGTCTCGCCGGCGTCGGTGAGCTTCCAGCCCTCGCCCTCGGGCATGAAGCCCAGGTTCTCCAGCCACATCGGCTCGAACCACGAGAACGGGACGTAGATCTCGGCCGCGTCGATCTCCTCGAGCGGATTGGTGATCCCGGCCTGCTTCCACAGCGCCGCCGCGGCGGCCTGACCGGCCTGCGGGTTCACCTGGTCGCGGCCCGCGTAGGCGAGCGGCTCGGTGCGCATGGCGGTGCCGTGCACCCACGCGACCTTCTTGCCCTGCGCCTCCACGGCCTTGGCCGATTCCTCGTCACCGATCACGATGGCGCAGGCGCCGTCCGAGGACGGGCAGGTCTCGTCGAAACGGATGGGGTCCCACAGCATCTGGGACGCCATCACCGATTCCACGGTGATATCGGGCTGGTGCAGGTGCGCGAACGGGTTGCGCGCGCCGTTGCGGCGGTCCTTCACCGCGACCATGGCGCCCACGTGCAGCGGGGCGTTGGAGCGGCGGATGTAGGCGCGCACGTGCGGGGCGAAGTAGCCGCCCGCGCCCGCGCCGACCGGCATGGTGAACGGCACCGGGTTCGACAGTGCCCACATGGCGTTGGACTCGGACTGCTTCTCCCACGCCACGGCCAGCACCCGGCGGTGCACGCCGGCCTGGACCTGGTTGGCCGCGACGACCGCGGTGGAGCCGCCGACGGAACCGGCGGTGTGCACCCGGAGCAGCGGTTTTCCGGTGGCGCCCAGGGCGTCCGAGAGGAACAGCTCCGGCATCATGGAGCCCTCGAAGAAGTCGGGGGCCTTACCGATGACCACGGCGTCGATATCGGCCATGGTCAGGCCGGAGTCCGTGAGCGCCCGGTCGATGGCCTCGCGGATCATTCCGGCCATCGATACATCGGACCGTTTGGTCACGTGATGGGTCTGACCGGTGCCGAGGACGGCAGCTGCGTAGGTCATGAACGTGCCTCCAGGGTGGCCACGAGGTTCTGCTGCAACGCGGGGCCGCTGGCGGCATGCGCCAGTGCGCGATTCGCGGTGCCGTTGATGATTTCCCGGGCGGCGAAGCCGATGCGCTCCAAGCCGGCCGCGAACATGGGGTTGCCCGACAGCGCGCCGCCGGACGGGTTGATCCGGGTGTCCCCGTTCAGGCCGATGGCCTGCTTCAGGATCAGCTCCTCGTGAGTGAACTGCGCGTGCAGCTCGGCGACGTCGAAACCGCCGGCGTCGCCGCCGGTCACGGCGTTGGCCGCCTTGGCCGCGGAGTCCGATACGGTCAGGTCGCGGGCGCCCAGCACGGGGGAGTCGATGTAGTGCGCCATACCGGTCAGCCAGGCCGGACGCTCGCACAGTTCGCGGGCCCGGTCGCCGACGGCCAGCACGATGGCGGCCGCGCCGTCGGTGATGGGGGCGATGTCGTGGGCGCGCAGCGGATCGTTGATCTTCGGTGCGGCCAGCAGCTTGTCGATGTCACCGCCGGTGGTGCGGGCGGCCACCGCGGCCATGTCGGCCTCGGTCCAGCGGCCCGCGTCCAGGCCCGCGCGGGCCTGTAGTCCGGCCAAGGACAGCGAGTCCACGCCCAGCGGCGCGACCAGGTACGGGTCGGTCTGCAGGCCCAGGATCTGGCGCAGGGTGCCGGCCGAGGACTTGCCGAAGCCGTAGACCAGCGCGGTCTGCGCCTGTCCGGAGCGGAGTTTCACCCACGCCTCGTACAGCGCCCAGGCCGCGTCCATCTCCACGTGCGACTCGTTGATCGGCGGCACCGCGCCGATGGAGTCGATCGCCGAGATGAACGAGAAGGCGCGTCCGGCAAGGTAATCCGAGGAACCCGAGCACCAGAAGTCGATATCGGGCACGCCGATGCCGAGCTTCTGCTTGAGCTCCTGGAAGCAGGGCGCGAGCATCTCCACGCCATTGGTGGTGCCGAAGGTCTCCGGCACGTGCGGTGCGTGGGCGAAGCCCACCACCGCGATGTCGGTTGCTGTGTTACGCCCTCCCGTCGCCCCGCCGCCACCCCTGGCGGAATCGCTACGCGATGCAGTGTCAGTCATTTCAGCGCCTCTCTACAGGTGGTGCGCGAACGAGTCGTAGTCGGCGTCGGGCTCGCCGGTCGGCCGGAAGTGGTCGATATTGGCCATCGACAGGCCCCACTCCTCGCGCGGCTTCCAGACGGCCTCGACCCGCATGCCCATGCGCACTTCGTTCGCGTCGACACCGAGCACCAGGTGCAGGAACGGGATGTCGGCGCCGTCGAGCAGCACGTAGGCGGCCACGTACGGCGGCTTCAGGCGCTGGCCCATGAACGGCACGTTCACGATGCAGAAGGTGGTCACGATGCCCTTGTCGGACACCTCGACGAAGTCGTCGGTCGGCGAGCCGTCACGCGGGTCGGCGCCACGCGGCGGGAAGTACACCTTGCCGTCGAGGTTGGCGCGCGCGCCGAGCAGCTTGCCCTCCATCAGGCCCTTCAGGAAGACGGCTTCCTGCGGTGCGGCTGTGTGCTTGATCGAGAAGTCGACCGGGGTCACGATGCCGGTGACCGGCTCCGCGTCGGCGGTGGAAGCCGGTGCGGGAGCGGAGGTCTCGCCCGGTTCGAAAGCCACGATGTCGTGGATGTCGCCGGTGCGCTCGGCCGCCCAGCGGGCCCGCACGCGCATGCCGGTGCTGATGTCGGCGGGGCTCGCCACATCGACCGCGTGCAGGATGGCGGTGTCCGCGCCGTCCAGCTTGATCAGCGCGTAGGCGAAGGGCCGGTCGAACGGCTGGCTCGGGAGCGGCTCGGCCACCCAGGACCAGGTCTGCACGGTGCCGACGTCGGAGACGTCGACGAATTCCGTCAGCGGTTCGGCGGTCTTCGGATCGTATTCCGCGGGCGGCACGATCACGCGCCCATCGGAACCCCGCACCCCGATGACCTTGCCGGCGCGCAGTTCCGTGAGGAAGCGCCCGATGGTCGGACCGGTGGAGCGGGTGTAGTCGAATTGCATCCGCAGCGGTGCGGACAGTACTTCGGTGTTCCCCAGAGTCACGAGATCGAGTAGAACAGGTTCTAGTGACGGTGGCAAGAGTACGGGCTGCGGCCCTGACGACCGGTCCCGAATGTTCTAGGAAGGAACCTCCGCGCCTGAGCGGTCAGGCGCGGAGGAGGCAGCGGAGCGTAACCATGGAGCGCTCCGCTCTGGTGCGAAAGGAAATCCAGTAATGCGCTTTGGCTTGCAACTGGGATATTGGGGCGCGCAGCCGCCCGCCAATACGCGGGAGCTGATCGCGGCCGCGGAGGAGACCGGATTCGATGCCGTCTTCACCGCCGAGTCGTGGGGCTCGGACGCCTTCACCCCGCTGGCCTGGTACGGCTCCGACACCACCCGGGTGCGATTGGGCACCTCGGTGGTGCAGATGTCGGCCCGCACCCCCACCGCGACCGCGATGGCCGCGCTGACCATCGATCACCTCAGCGGTGGCCGGCATATCCTCGGGCTCGGCGTCTCCGGCCCGCAGGTGGTCGAGGGCTGGTACGGCCAGCCGTTCGGCAAGCCCCTCGCGCGCACCCGTGAGTACGTCTCGATCGTGCGGCAGGTGCTCGCCCGCGAGGACAAGGTGACCAGCGCGGGCCCGCACTACCCGCTGCCCTACACCGGCCCGGGCGCCACCGGATTCGGCAAGCCGCTCAAGTCGATCACCCACCCGCTGCGCTCGGATATCCCGATCTGGCTCGGCGCCGAAGGACCGAAGAACGTCGCGATGACCGCGGAGATCGCGGACGGCTGGCTGGCCATCTACTACACGCCGCGGCTGGCCGACATGTACAACGAATGGCTCGACGAGGGCTTCTCCCGGCCGGGCGCGCGGCGTTCGCGCGAGGACTTCGAGATCGCGGCCACCGCGCAGGTCATCCTCACCGACGACCCCAAGGCCGAACTGGATCGGCTGCGGCCGTTCATGGCGCTCTACATCGGCGGCATGGGCGCGGAGGAACTCAACTTCCACGCCGAGGTGTATCGGCGCATGGGCTACGGCGAGCAGGTCGACGAGATCACCCGGCTCTTCCGTACCGGCCGCAAGGAGGAGGCCGCGGCGGTGGTGCCCGACGAGCTGATCCTCGACACCACCATCATCGGCAACGAGGCGCAGGTGCGTGAGCAGCTGAAGGTGTGGGAGCAGGCGGGCGTCACCATGATGCTGGTCGGCGTCCGCGATGTGGCGCAGTTCGAACGGTTGAAGCCGCTCATCGAGTCGTAATCGGTCGTGATCCGCTGCGGAGCGCGCCTCGCTGAGCGGGGTGCGCTCTTCTCTTTTGCCCCCCGCGGGGCGTACGCCGCCGTACCGTGTGAGCGGGGGCAGGCCCGCTCAGCGGGACGTGAGCGAAAACAGTGGCTTGTCACACACAAGAACACGTTCTATTTTGGTCCCTGTGAGCTACAACATTGCGGACCTTGTCGAGCACACCATCGACCTCATGCCGGAACGTGTCGCGCTGGTTGACGACACCCGCTCGGTCACCTACGCCGAGCTGGAGGACCGTGCCAACCGGCTGGCGCACTACCTGCAGGAACAGGGAGTGCAGCCGGGTGACAAGGTCGGCGTCTACTCGCGCAACACCATCGAGGCCGTCGAGGCCATGGTGGCCATCTTCAAGGCGCGGGCAGTCATGATCAACGTGAACTACCGCTACGTTGAGAACGAGTTGCAGTACATCTTCGAGAACTCGGACATGGTCGCGCTGCTGCACGAGCGTCGCTATTCCGACAAGGTGGCCAACGTGCTGCCGAACACGCCGAAGATCAAGTCGGTCGTCACCGTCGAGGACGGCACCGACCTGCCGCTGCCCCCCGGTGCGGGCGAATACGAAGCGGTGCTGGCCGGCTCGCACGGCGAGCGCGACTTCGACGAGCGCTCCTCCGACGACATCATGATGATCTACACCGGGGGCACCACCGGCATGCCCAAGGGCGTCATGTGGCGCCAGGAGGACTGGTGGCGCGTCCTCGGCGGCGGCATCAACTTCTACACCGGCGTCTTCATCGAGGACGAGTGGGAGCAGGCCAAGGGCGGCGCCAGCGGCAACGCGCCGATGGTGCGCTACCCGATCCCGCCGCTGATCCACGGCGGCGCGTTCACCGCCACCCTGCACAGCCTGTTCGACGGCGGCACCGCCGTCATGCTGCCCGAGTTCAGCGGGCACGGCGTGTGGCGGGCCGTGGAGCGCCACGGCGTCAACATGATCTTCATCGTCGGTGACGCCATGGCTCGCCCGCTGCTCGACGCGCTGGCCCAGGGCAACCCGGAAACCGGTCAGCCGTACCAGCATTCGAGCATGTGGGTGCTGGCCAGTAGCGCCGCGCTGTTCTCGCCGGCGCTCAAGGACCAGTTCATCGAGAAGTTCCCGAACGCGCTCATCACCGACTCCATCGGCGCCTCCGAGACCGGCTTCGGCGGTCTGGCCGTGGCCACCAAGGGCGCGACCCACACCGGCGGCCCGCGGGTGAAGATCGACGGGTCCACCAAGGTCATCGACGAGGAAGGCAACGAGGTCGTCGCCGGCTCCGGCCAGGTCGGCCTGCTCGCGCGCACCGGCAACATTCCGGTCGGCTACTACAACGACCCGGTGAAGACCGCCGAGACCTTCAAGACCTTCAACGGCGTCCGCTACTCCATCCCCGGCGACTTCGCCCGGGTGGAGGAGGACGGCACCGTCACCATGCTCGGCCGTGGTTCGGTGTCCATCAACTCCGGTGGCGAGAAGATCTTCCCGGAAGAGGTCGAGGGCGCGCTCAAGGCGCACCCGGACGTCTTCGACGCGCTGGTCGTGGGCGTGCCCGACGAGCGCTGGGGCCACCGCGTCGTCGCGGTCGTGCAGTGCACCGACGGCGCCCGCCCGACCCTCGAGGAACTGCGTCCCACCCTGGTCAAGGAGATCTCCTCCTACAAGATGCCGCGTAGCCTGTGGTACGTGGACGAGATCAAGCGCTCGCCCGCCGGCAAGCCCGACTACAAGTGGGCCAAGGCGCAGACCGAGGTCCGCGAGGCCGACGACCACGCCCAGGCCCCGACCACCAAATAGGCCATGAGAGATCAGTGCCCGCCTGCCGTCGCAAGCGGGCACTGATCGTTTCGATGGGTGTTTGTTGTCGGTGGGCTGTGTCAGGCTGGCAGGCATGAGCGAGAAGGTGGGCGGCACCGTATCGGATGATGTACTGCGGTCCTTCGAGGGCCATCGGCGCGAACTGTGCGCGTACGCGTATCGAATGCTCGGGTCCTCGTTCGAGGCCGAGGACGCGGTGCAGGAGACCTTCACGCGGGCCTGGAAGTCCTACGACTCGTTCGAGGGCCGGGCCAGCGTCCGCTCCTGGCTGTACAAGATCGCCACCAATGTCTGTCTGGACATGCTGGACGGCCCGCAGCGCCGGGCGCGGCCCATGGACCTCAACGGACCTTCGACGCCCGATTCGCAGTTGCCCGCGCCGGAGCCGGATTACGTGTGGGTGGAACCGATTCCGAACGCGCTCGCCTTCGGCGCCGACCCCGCCGAGGCCGCCAGCACCAAGGACACCCTGCGCCTGGCCTTCGTCGCCGCCGTGCAGCACCTGCCCGCCAGCCAGCGCGCCATCCTCATCATGCGTGAGGTGCTGCGCTTCTCCGCCGGTGAGACCGCCGACATGCTGAACGTCTCGCCCGCCTCGGTGAACAGCGCCCTGCAGCGGGCCCGCGCCACCATGTCGAAGGTGCAGGAGACCGCCACCGTCTCCGATCCCTTCGACGAGCGCAACGAGCAGCAGCGCAAGCTGGTCGACGATTTCGTGAAGGCCTTCGAGGCCTACGACATGAGCGCCCTGACCGAGCTGCTGAAAGCCGATGTGGCCCTGTCCATGCCGCCGTTCTCGCTGTGGGTGTCCGGCCCCGAGAACGTGGCCGCCTTCATGCTCGGCACCGGCCAGGCCTGCCGCGATTCCCGCATGGTGCCGTTGGAGGGCGCGAACGGCCTGCCCGCCTTCGGCCACTACAAGCCCGGCGACGAGCCCGGCGTCTGGATCCCGTGGTCCATCACCACGCTGGAACTCTCCGGCGACCGCATCTCCGGCCTCACCTTCTTCCTCGACACCGAGAAGCTGTTCCCCCTCTTCGGCCTCCCCATGGAGCTTCGCCCGAACTAGGCTCTCCGCCACGGGAGTCCGAGGAGGGGCGCATGACGGTCGAGTTGCACGCGGACGAGCGGTGGGCGCAGAACCTGCGCCGCATGCTGGTGGGGGCACGGCACGAGGCCGTCATGGCCATCGCCCGCCCGGTGCGGCCGGAGACCGAATACCGCGCGGAGGACACGGTTTTCCGGCAGTTGCACGAGGCGGGGAAACAGGTGCGGGTGCTGCTGTCGGCCGCGTACGTGAGCAGCCGGGGCCGCCAGTCGGTGCTACGGCAGTTCACCCTCGGCTCGCGAATCCGGGTCACCGATACCGAGTTCTGCAATGCGCTGATCGTCGATCGTGAGCGGGCGGCGCTGTGGTCGGCCGCGCCGGCGGAGCAGCCGCGCGGATACCTGGTGACCGAACCCGCGCTGCTCGGCGTGGTGCACCAGTTCGCCACCCGCACCTGGCATTCCGCGCGCGACCTGCGCGACCACCTGGAGGTGCGGGACGGCCTGGACGCGGTGGCGCTCGCGGTGGTCGAGCAGCTGTACTCCGGGGCGAAGGACGAGACCGCGGCCCGGGCGCTGGGGGTGTCGCTGCGCACCTACCGGCGCTACGTCGCCCAGCTCATGACGCGGTTCGAGGTGAGCACCCGCTTCCAGCTCGGGGTGCGGGTGCGGGAGCTCGGGCTGCTGGGCTGATCAGCCGTCCACGGTGCTGATCAGCGGGGTGTGCGCAGGTCTTCGGGGTGCTCGGTCGCGAACCGCTTGGCGGCGGGATAGTTCGCCTTGCCGCTCGGCTGCCGCATGACCGTGCCGACCAGCCAATAGCCGCGTGGCGCCTTGTATCCCGCGACCTTGGTCCGCACGTGGGCGTCCAGTTCGGCGAGATCGATCGCGGTCCCGGTCCGCGGCTGCACCACCGCGACGACGGCCTGCCCGAACCGTTCGTGCGGGATGCCGATCACCAGCGTGTCGAAGACGTCCGGGTGGGATTTGAGCGCCGTCTCGACCTCCTCGGGGAACACCTTCTCGCCACCGGTATTGATGCACTCGGAGCCTCGCCCGAGTAGGGTGACGGTGCCGTCGGCCTCGTAACGGGCGTAATCACCCGGCGCCACATACCGTTTGCCGTCGACCTCGACGAAGATGGTCTTCGTCTTCTCCGGGTCCTTGTAGTACCCGATCGGCACATGCCCGGTCCGCGCCATCCGACCGACGGCTCCGGGGACGGGCTCCACGAGGCGGCCGTCGTCGTCCAACAGCGCGGACTGCGCCCCGAACTTCACCCGCGGGCCCTGCGTGTGGTCGGAATCCTTGGTGACCGTGGACAGTCCGGTGCTGCCGCTCTCCGACGACCCGATCACGTCGGTGACGAACAGGTTGGGGAAGGTCGCGAGGTACTGCTGTTTGAGCGAGTGCGAGAACAGTGCGGCATGACTGCTGAACGCCCACAGGGACGGAACCTCGTACCGCCCCGCGTGATACGCCTCGAGTAGCGGCTTGGCCATGGCGTCGCCGACCACGGTCAGCACGTTGACCCGGTGCTCCTCCACCACCCGCCAGACCTCGTCCGCGTCGAACTGTGGCACGAAAACCACTGTGCCGCCCGAATTCAGGGCGAGGAACGTCGCCCACTGGGCTGCGCCGTGGATGAGCGGCGAGAGCGGGGCCATGACGATGCCCTCGGGCGCGGACCGCGCATCGGCCGCCAATGCCCATTCGTCCGAGACGTATTCGCCGGTGACATGGTTGATGCCGCCGCCGAGCGCTCGCCAGACATCCTCGTGCCGCCACATGACGCCCTTGGGCAGGCCGGTGGTGCCGCCCGTGTAGAGGATGTACAGATCGTCGCCGCTGCGGGGACCGAAATCCCGGTCGGGGGAGTGCGCGGCCAGGGCGTCGTCGTAATCGGGTCCGATGGCGAGGGTCTCGGTGAGGCCGGGCGCGGATTCGCGAACCTCGGAAATGATTTCCCCGAATTTCGCTTCGTGGATGATTGCTTTCAAATCCGCGTTGCCGACGAGGTAGCGCACCTCGTCGGCCACGTACCGATAATTCACGCTCACCGAGACGGCCCGCAGTTTGTAGGTCGCGAGCATTGCTTCCAGAGCCTCGATGGAATTGCGCGAGTAGACGCCGACGTGGTCGCCGGCTCCGATGCCGCGGGCGGCCAGGTGGTGGGCGAGCCGGTTGGCGCGGTCGTCGAGTTCGCGGTAGGTGAGTCGCCGGTCCTCGCAGATGAGGGCGGTCCGCTCCGGGACCGCGTCGACGGCGTGCTCGAACAGGTCTGCGACAGTGAAAGCCATGGGCCCACCCTCGCTTTCGCGGGGATGGAGCGCGGGTTCATCGGTTGGCAGGAAGCTGTCACGGCCCGCTGTTCTCGATCTTCTCGTAGCCGCTGCGGGACATGTGCAGCGCCTCGGCGACGGCGCGCTGGGTCATACCGCGGCGGAGTCGCTCCCGCTCGAGGTACGCGCCGAGTGATATCCCGTGGGGGCCTTCGGACTCGGGCTGCCGGCGCGCATCGATCACACAGGATAAGCCATGTAGAACGGCTCCCACTGGTGGCCGTCGGGGTCGAGGAAGGTGCGGCCGTACATGCCGACCTCGGCTTCCTGGGCCCGCCGGTCCGCACTGACCTCCTCCTGGCCGCCCGCGGCGAGGGCGGCCTCCACCAGCGCGTCGACCTCATGATTGCTGCCCAGGGCGAGTGCGTAGACGCTGCCGACGGTGCCGCGGGTGTCGCCCAGCGGGCGGCGGCCGAAGGTGGTGAAGAACTCGTGCGTCAGCAGCATGACGCAGATGTTGTCGTCGACCACGATGCAGGCGGCATTGCCGTCGGTGAAGTCCTGATTCACCTTCCAGCCGACGGACTCGTAGAAGCGCTTGGACCGGTCCAGGTCGGCGATGGGCAGATTGATGAAGATCATCTTGCTCGGCATGGTGGCGCGTCCCCTCTCATTCGATGTACTGATGAGGACGAAGCGGGTGCGGGAAACTCATCGGTCGTGCGAGAGTTGCCGGTGGAGGTGCCCGATGAGCTACAGCTATCTGATCGCTCTCACCGGCAGCGGGGGAACGGTTCCGCCGGAGCTGGGGGTGGTGCGGCGGTTGGTGCGCCGGGGCCATCGGGTGACGGTGCTGGCGGAGGAATCGCTGGCCGAGGCGGTGGCCGCGACCGGCGCACGGCTGCGCCCCCGGGCCGGGGCCGGATTCGCGCGCGACACCGCCGACGAGATCGACGCCGACCGCCCCGATCTGGTGCTGGCCTCCTTCTTCGCCTTCGGCGCCATGGTCGCGGCGCAGGCCTGCGAGACGCCGTTCTCGGTGCTGATCCCCGGCGTCTATCCGCTACCCGTGGAGGGCGGTCCGCCGCCGGGCAGCGGATTCGCGCCCGCGCACGGGCCCGTCGGGCGGCTCCGTGACCGCCTGGTGGGTTCGCTGGTACAGCGGCGCTGGGACGAGGAACTGCTACCCAAGCTCAATGCCCTGCGCGCGGATTTCGGGCTGGAACGCCTGGCGCACTACCAGGATCAGGCGCGGCTGGCCCGTCGCCAGCTCGTCTTGTCCAGTGCCGCTTTCGATTTCCCGGGCCAGGGACCCGACGGGGTGCGCTGGGTCGGCCCCATCCTGGACGAACCCGACTGGGTCGCCGACACCACCTGGACCCAGGCCGACGGAGGCGATCCGCTGGTCCTGGTCTCCTTGTCCACCACGTTCCAACGTCAAACCGACTGCCTGCAAAGAATTTCCGAGGCGCTGGGCCAGCTACCCGTGCGTGGCGTCATCACCACCGGCCCCGCCATCGATCCCGCCGAACTCCGTGTGCCCCAGAATGTGTCGGTGCTACGCGGCGCTCCGCACCACGAGATCATGCGCCACGCCAGTCTGGTCGTGACCCACGGTGGCCACGGCACGCTGATGAAGTCCTTCGCCGCCGACCTGCCGGTCGTGGTCCTCCCGCACGGTCGCGACCACGCGGACAACGCCGCCCGCGTCCGCGGTCACGACGCCGGAATCGTCTTGCCGCGCACCGCTACTCCACAGCGCATCGCGCGGGCCGTGCGCCACACCCTGCGCACCCCGGCCCACTATCGCGCCGCCGCCGAGCTGGGTCACGCCATCCGCCGCGACGCGCGTGGCGAGGCGCTGCTGCGGGAGCTGGAACCGTCGCCCGAACACCCCGAGCAGGTGGGGGAGCGGGTCTTCTCGGTGCGTGAACTCGAATCCTGAGCACCCGCGAGACACCGGAGGTTTGGCCGAATTTCGCGCGCCACAGTCCGGATATGGCTGGCACCCCGCGGTGTCACTGTTTAGCGTGAGCCGCATGGATTTCCTGGCCGTTTTGCGCGAGAAGTTGGACGAGTTCGGCGATCTGATCGCGCCGGAGGTCGACCTGTCCGCGCCCGTCCCGTCCTGCGGCGACTGGACCTTCTACGATCTGGCCGACCATGTCGGTCAGGGGAATCTGTGGGTGACCACGGCGGTCCTGGAGCAGCGGGGCGATTTTCAGGGCGACCCCGCGCCCGAGGACCCGGTGGGACTGCGGACCTGGTTCGACGGCACGGCGAAGGCGATGATCGACGCGCTGTCGGTCGATCCCGAGACTCCGGCCTGGACCTTCACCTCGCAGATGCCGCGCAAGGTCGGTTTCTGGCAGCGCCGCCGGGCGCAGGAAACCCTCATGCACCTGTGGGACGGGCAGGATGCGCTCGGCGTCGCCGACGCCTTCGAGCCCGCGCTCGCGGCCGACGGCGTGACCGAGGTGTTCGAACTGTTCGCGCCCCGCATGATCCTGCGCGGCCTGGCGAGCGAGCCGACGGCGGCGATCAGCCTGCGCGCCACCGATACCGGCGACAGCTGGAGCTACGGCCCCGGCGCGCCGGTGGCCGAGCTTTCGGGCACCGCGTCGGATCTGCTGCTGGCGCTGTGGGCGCGCAAGGAGCTCGACGACGCCGCGCTGAGCTGGCAGGGCAACTGGGCGGAGGGCAAGCGCGTGCTCGCCGGTCCGCTGGTGCCCTGACCGTGTAACCCGTTCCGCCCGGAGATTCTCCGCAGCAGCGAAAACGGCGAGGCGGTGGCCGGTATGGGAGCCACCACCTCGCCGTCGGCCGCTTTTGCAGGGTCGGCCGCGGGTCTCGCCGGCCCCGGACGGGGCCTGGATTTTCAGGGGCTCGCCCCTGAGAGTTGCGAGAGTTGTTCGGTCCTACTGCGCGTCGCTGAGCAGGGTGCCCAGGGCGCGCAGGTGATCGGTCGCGCCGCCGAGTGCGAACTCGTTGTGCTTGGCCGCCGTGAAGTACTGGTTCACGATGTGGTCGCGATCGATGCCGACGCCGCCGTGCACGTGCACCACGGTGTGGGCGACGCGGTGTCCGGCCTCGGCGGCCCAGAACTTGGCGGTGTGCACCTCGGCGGTGGCGGGCAGGCCCTCGGCGATCCGCCAGGCCGCCTGCTGCACGGCCAGGCGCACACCCTGCACGTCGATGTAGCCGTCGGCGAGGCGCTGGGCCACGGCCTGGAAGCTACCGATCTTGCGGTTGAACTGCTCGCGCTCGCGGGCGTAGTCGGCGACCAGTTCCAGGCCCTTCTCGACCACGCCGAGCTGGGTGGCGGCCAGGCCGAGCCAGGCCCGCTCCAGCAGCCAGGTCAGGATCTCGCCGCCCTGCTCGACGGTACCCACCAGTTCGGCGGGGGTGCCGGCGAATTCGACCTCGGCCTCGGGGGAGCGGTCGGTGACGATCTGGTCCTCGATGCGCACCGAGGCGTGCGACGGGTCGACCAGGAAGACGGCGGGGGCGCCGTCGACGCTGGCGGACACCAGGATTCGCGCCGCCTGGCGGGCGAAGGGCACGGTGGTCTTGAGGCCGGTGAGCTGCCAGCCGTCGCCCGCGATGGCGGTGGTGACGGGCTTGGCCGGCTCCCAGTTGCGCTCCTCGCTCAGCGCGGCGGTGAGGATGACCTCGCCGGTCGCGGCCTGGGCGGCCAGCTCGCGCTGGGCGGCGGAACCGAACTGCGCGAGCGCGCCCGCGCCGAGCACGATCGACCACAGGTAGGGCACGGGGGCGACGGACTTGCCGATCTCGCGCAGGATGGCGGTCTGCTCGAGCACGCCGAAGTCGCTGCCGCCCACGCTCTCCGGCAGGGCCGCGGCCAGCACGCCGGTCTCGGCCAGCGAGTCCCACAGGCCGGCGTCGAAGCGCACGGTGCGGTTGCCGTCGGCGTCGGTGTTCTTGTCGAGCTCACGCAGCCGGTCGGCGGTGACCAGCTTGCCGGTGACCTCGGCGGTGAGGCGGGCCAGATCCTGCTGCGCCTCGGTGAGGGTGAAATCCATGATGGTTACCTTGGTTTCGTCTTAACGCGCGGCGGCGGGCTGCTTGAGGGCGGTCATGGCGATGATGTCGCGCTGCACCTCGTTGGTGCCGCCGCCGAAGGTGAGGATCAGGCAGGCGCGGTGCATGCGCTCGAGGCGGCCGCGCAGCTGCGAGCCGGCCGAGTCCTGGCGCAGGTACGCCTGCGGGCCGAGGATCTCCATCAGCGCCCGGTAGGCCTCGGTCGCCAGTTCGGTGCCGTACACCTTGGTGGCGGAGGCGTCCCACGGCCGCGGCGCGGCGTCGCCGCCCTGATCGGCGCGCGAGGCGATCTCCCAGTTGGTCAGCTTCAGGTATTCGACCTTGGCGTGGATGCGGGCCAGCGAGACCTGCACCCATTCCTGGTCGATGACGCGCTGGCCGTTGGCGGTCTTGGTGTTGCGCGCCCACTCGGTGACCTGGGCGACGGCCAGGGCCAGCGGCGCGGAGGAGGTCAGCGCGACGCGCTCGTGGTTGAGCTGGTTGGTGACCAGCGCCCAGCCGCCGTTCTCCGGGCCCACCATGTCGGAGTGCTTGACCCGCACGTCCTGGTAGTAGGTGGCGGAGGTGTCCGGACCGGCCATGGTGTGCACCGGCGTCCAGGAGAAGCCCTCGGCGTCGGTCGGCATGATGAACATCGAGATGCCCTTGTGCTTCTTGGCGCTCGGATCGGTCCGGGCGGCCAGCCACACGTAGTCGGCGTAGGCGATGAGGGAGGTCCACATCTTCTGGCCGTTGATGATCCAGTCGTCGCCGTCGCGGACCGCGGAGGTGCGCAGCGAGGCCAGGTCGGTGCCGGCGCCGGGCTCCGAATAGCCGATGGCGAAGTGCAGCTGACCGGCGGCGATCTTGGGCAGGAAGAACTTCTTCTGCTCTTCGGTGCCGTAGTGCATGATGGTCGGCGCAACCGAGTTGATGGTCAGGAACGGCACCGGGGCGCCGGCGATGGCGGCCTCGTCGGTGAAGATCAGCTGATCCATGGTGGACCGGTCCTGGCCGCCGTACTCCTTGGGCCAGCCCAGGGCGAGCCAGCCGTCGCGGCCCATCTCCTCGACGACCTCGCGGTAGACATTGCCCTCGCCGTACTCTCCGGTCTGGGCCGAAAGGGCTTGCCGCCGTTCGGGAGTGATGAGCTTGGTGAAATAGTCACGCAGCTCGGCACGCAGCTGTTCCTGTTGCGGCGTGTAGGCGATACGCATAGGTGTACCTCTAGCCTTCGTTTCTCGGTTCTGCCGATCATCGCACGCGAGTGAAACATGTTCCAGTATTGGTTCCGGTTAGGGCTACTTTGCTGTTCTGGGCGGGGGTCTGCTTGTTAGGCTCGGGAAGAACCTGTGTTGAAGGAGAGAACTATGAAGGTCATCGTCGATTTCGATCAGTGCGAAGCGAACGGGATCTGCGTTGGAATCGCCCCTGACGTGTTCGATCTCGATGACGACGACAACTTGCACGTCAACGAGGTCGCGGTCACCGAGGACAACCGCAAGGACATCGAGTCGGCCGTGGCGCAGTGCCCCAAGGCCGCGCTGAAGCTGGTCTGAGGCCGGCGCCGCCCGCCGGGACCCGTCCTTGCCCGGCGGGTGGAACACGTTCTAGAGTCGCCCTCGTGAGCGAATCTGATGTGAGTCTTTCCGGCCGGGTTGCCGTCGTCACCGGTGCCGGCGCCGGGCTCGGCCGGGCCGAAGCCCTCGAGCTGGCCCGCGCGGGCGCGTCGATCATTGTCAACGACCTTGCCGAGAACGACGCGGTCAGCGCAACCCTCGCCGATATCCGGGCGCTGGGTGTGAAGGCGGAGTTCGTCGGCGGCAGCATTGCCGAGCGGTCCACCGCCGATGCCATCATCCGTACCGCCGAGGAGTCCCTCGGCGGCCTGGACATCGTGGTCAACAATGCCGGGATCACCCGGGACAAGATGTTGTTCAACATGTCCGACGAGGACTTCGACGCGGTCGTCGCCGTGCACCTGCGCGGGCACTTCCTGCTGACCCGCAACGCGGCCGCCTACTGGCGCGCCAAGTTCAAGGAGACCGGTGCCCCCGTCTACGGGCGCATCATCAACACCTCCTCGGAGGCCGGTCTGCTCGGCCCCGCCGGTCAGGCGAACTACGGTGCCGCCAAGGCCGGTATCACCGCGCTGACCCTGTCCGCGGCCCGTGCCCTGGAGCAGGTCGGCGTGCGCGCCAACGCGATCGCTCCCCGCGCGCGTACCGCCATGACCGAGAACGTGTTCTCCGCGGCCCCCGACGAGGGCCCGGACCCGCTGTCGCCCGATCACGTCGCGCGCCTGGTGGCCTTCCTGGCTTCCCCGGCGGCCGAGAAGATCACCGGCCAGCTGTTCGTCGTCTACGGCCCGATGGTGGCCCTGATGGCGGCCCCCGTCGTCGAGCAGCGCTTCGACGCCGTCGGCGAGTTCACCCGTGAGGGCCTGGCCGAGACCCTCGGCGGCTACTTCGCCGACCGCGCGTCGGACGCCACTTTCTCGGCTTCCTCGCTGAAGGATCTGGGCTGAGGTTTTCACCTCGATTCCCCGTGCCGGGGGCCGCGTGTCCGCTTGACAGACCCGGCCCCCGACCCCGCGGTTGATCGCGAGATCGATCATTGGTAGGAATGGGGATCAACTATGTGTGTCGCCTCACAATGTGGCATACCTCTGACGGTTAGGCTCACCTGAACATGTTCTTGAAACTGGACACCAGTTCAGAAAGATGGCCTGTTCAAAGCATTGGAAACCTTCCCGAACCGTATGAGAACGTGTTCTAATCTTCGGCGGGACCGAGATCACATTCAGATTTCGGTTGCTATCGCTAGGCAGGGGCAGGAGGAATAGCGGGAATGAATGAAGTCCTTGCCGTACCGCTGCGGGCGGTCGGAGGGTTCTTCGAACTCGCCGGCGCGGTCGCTCGCGCCGCAGTACGGCCCCCGTTCCAGCGACGGGAATTCATCGATCAGTCCTGGTTCATCGCCAGGGTCTCCATGTTTCCCACGCTGATGGTGGCGATTCCGTTCACCGTGCTCGTGGTTTTCACGCTCAACATTCTTTTGCGCGAGATCGGTGCGGCCGACCTTTCGGGCGCGGGTGCGGCCTTCGGCGCGATCACCCAGATCGGCCCGATGGTCACGGTGCTCATCGTGGCCGGCGCGGGCGCGACGGCCATCTGTGCCGACCTCGGCGCTCGCACCATCCGCGAAGAGATCGACGCGATGAAGGTGCTCGGCATCGATCCGATTCAGCGCCTGGTGGTTCCGCGCGTGCTGGCCTCGATGTTCGTGGCCTTCCTGCTCAACGGTCTGGTGTCGGCGATCGGCATCCTGGGCGGTTTCGTGTTCTCGGTCTTCTTGCAGGGCGTGAACCCGGGCGCGTTCGTCAACGGCATCACCCTGCTGACCCACCTCCCGGAGCTCGTCATCTCCGAGGTGAAGGCCATGCTGTTCGGTCTCGTCGCCGGACTGGTCGCGTGCTACCTGGGCCTGAACGTCAAGGGCGGTCCCAAGAGTGTCGGCGACGCCGTCAACCAGACGGTCGTGTTCGCCTTCATGGCGCTGTTCGTCATCAACGTCGTGATGACCGCCATCAGCATCAAGTTCGCGGCTCGGTGATCAAGTGGCTTTCGTAATCCAGTCTCGTTTTCCCAAGGTGACCAAGCGCTTTCAGCGCTTCACCGATGCGCTCGACTCGGTCGGCAAGCACGCGGTGTTCTACGCGCGCTCGATCGCGTCGGTGCCCAAGGCGCTGGTGCACTACCGCACCGAGACCATCCGGCTGATCGCCGAGATCTCCATGGGCACCGGCGCTCTCGCGGTCATCGGCGGCACCGTCGTGATCGTCGGCTTCCTGACGCTGGCCGCGGGTGGCACGATCGCCGTGCAGGGCTACAGCTCGCTCGGCAATATCGGCGTCGAGGCCCTCACCGGCTTCTTCGCGGCGTTCATCAACGTTCGCATTGCGGCGCCGGTCATCTCGGGCATCGGCCTGGCGGCGACGCTGGGCGCGGGAACCACGGCACAATTGGGGGCCATGCGCGTCTCCGAAGAGATCGACGCCCTCGAGGTGATGGCCATCCGGCCGGTGCCCTTCCTGGTGGGCACCCGCATGCTGGCGGGCATCATCGCCATCATCCCGTTGTACTCACTGGCGGTCATCGCCTCGTTCATCGCCTCGCGGTTCGCGACGGTGCAGATCTACGGCCAGTCGGCCGGTGTGTACGACCACTACTTCTCGACCTTCCTGATCCCCAGCGACATCCTCTGGTCCTTCGCGCAGGCGATCTTCATGGCCATGGCGGTCATGCTGATCCACACCTACTACGGCTATCACGCCGCGGGCGGACCGGTCGGCGTCGGCGTGGCGGTAGGCAATGCGGTGCGGGCCTCGCTGATCGCAGTCGTCTCGGTGACGCTGCTGATGTCGCTGGCCATCTACGGCACCTCCGGCAATTTCCATCTCTCCGGGTAGGGGCGGGACGAACAAAATGGACCAACAACAAGGTGGGATGGCGAGCCCGATCGGCTCGCCGTTCGTCCCGAAGCCAGCGCCGAAGCGCTACCTCGAACAGGGGTGGGTGACCCGGGCCGCGGGCGCCGGGCTCGTGCTCGGCGTGGTCGCCGTCGTCGCGTTCTGCCTGATGAGCTTCGCCGGTGGTTTCACCAATACCGCGCTGGTGACTGTCAATTCGCCGCGCGCGGGTCTGGTCATGGATCGCGACGCCAAGGTGAAGATCCGCGGTGTCGAGATCGGCCGGGTCAAGTCGATCGACGAGACGCCCGAGGGCGCGCGCATCGAACTCTCCATGGATCCGGACAAGCTGAAGCTGGTGCCGGCCAACGCGACCGTGGACATCAACTCCACCACCGTGTTCGGCGCGAAGTACATCAACTTCATCGAGCCGCAGAACCCGTCGGGGCAGCTGCGCGCGGGAGCCGTGGTGCAGGCCGATGGCGTGACCGTCGAATTCAACACGCTCTTCCAGCATTTGAGCGATGTGCTCAACAAGGTGCAGCCGGAGAAGCTGAACGCCACGCTGACCGCGCTGGGCACCGCCCTGCAGGGTCGCGGCGAGAAGCTGGGGCTGCTGTTGTCGGACAGCGACGAGTTCCTGAAGCAGATCAACCCCTCGCTGCCCACGTTGCAGGAGGACCTGCGCAAGACCGCCTCGGTGACCGGAACCTACTCCGACACCGTGGGGGATCTGCTGCGCGTCACCGACAACATGCAGGTGACCGGCAAGACGATCACTGATGAGCAGGCTCGCGTGGACGATCTGCTGGCCAACCTGATCGGGCTGGCCGACACCTCGAACTCGGTGCTGAAGCCCAATGAGAACGATCTGATCAAGTCGCTGAACCTGTTGCGGCCCACCACGGATCTGCTCTACGAGTACCGGTCGGCGCTGTACTGCACCATCATGACCTTCGGTTTGAACGTGCCGCTGATGGACGAGCTCATCGGTGGGAGGTACCCGGCATTCGCCATGAACGCCGGCATCATGCCCAGCGGTACGCCGTACTCGTACCCCGACGACCTGCCGAAGGTGAACGCCTCCGGTGGCCCGCACTGCGAGAACACTGTCGATCTGACCGGTGGTCAGAAGGCCAACTACCTGATGACCGATACCTCGGAGGGCCATATCTGGGCGCCGCCGACGCAGCCGCACGCGTCCAAGACCGTCTTCGAGATCCTGTTCGATCAGCTGCCGGGGGCGAAGAAGTGAAATTCAAACCACACGCCACCACAGTCAAACTCGGCATCTTCGGCGTCGCCATGCTGCTGATCCTGGCGCTGCTGGTGGTCGTCTTCAGCCAGATGCGGTTCGCCCGCGAGACCGCCTACCGTGCGGTGTTCACCTCGTCCTCGGGCATGCTGCCCGGGTCGAAGGTGCGCATCGCGGGTGTGCCGGTCGGCTCGGTGAGCCGGGTGTACGTCGGCAAGGACCACATGGCGCACGTCGAATTCGACGTGGACCGCAAGTACCGGCTCTATGCCAGCACCAAGGCGGCTATTCGCTACGAGAACCTGGTCGGCGACCGCTACCTGGAATTGATGGACGGCCCGGGCGCGGCGACTCCGCTGCGCTCCGGCGGCACTATCGATCTCGACCACTCCCAGCCAGCGCTGGATCTGGACATGCTGCTGGGCGGATTCAAACCGCTGCTGCGCGGCCTGAACCCGACTCAGGTGAACAGCCTGACCGAGGCGCTGCTGCAGATCTTCCAGGGCCAGGGCGGCACCCTGGTCTCGCTGCTGAACAGCGGCGGTGACTTCGGCAAGACCCTCGCCTCACGAGATGCCCTGATCGGCAGCGTGATCGAGAACCTGAAGACCGTGCTGGCCACCATCGACGACCGGGACAAGGCGTTCGGCACCACGCTGGACGAATTGCAGCGGCTGGTCAGCGGATTGGCCGCGGACAAGGATCCGATCGGCGACGCGCTGCCCCGGATCGCCGGCGCCACCGGTGATCTCACCGAGCTGCTGAAGACCGCCCGGCCGGACCTGAAGAACACGATCGAGCAGCTGGGCCGCACGGCCACGGTGCTCGACGACAGCCGCGATGATCTCCAGACGGTGCTCTCGGCGCTGCCGGATACCTATAAGAAGCTGACTCGCATCGGTGCATACGGATCGTTCTTGAATATCTACGCCTGCAGCACGGACATTCTGTTCACCGGGGCCGACGGCAAGGACGTGCGTCTCGCCTTGCCCGGCAGTCAGTTCGACGGGAGGTGCCAAGGGTAATGGGACAGCGTGTGATGAACATCGGTGTCATCGGCATCGTCGTGGTCGTGAGCATCTGCCTCACCGCCCTGCAGTTCGACCGGCTGCCGTTCGTCAGCTCGGGTGCGCACTTCAGCGCGTATTTCGCCGACGCGGGCGGGCTGCTGCCCGGTGACCAGGTCCAGGTGGCCGGTGTGAAGTCCGGCCGGGTGGACAAGGTGAAGCTGGACGGCGCGAAGGTGAAGGTCTCCTTCACCCTGGACGAGTCGATCGTGCTGGGCACCAAGACCAGTGCCGCGATCAAGACCAACACCGTGCTCGGACGCAAGTCGCTCGAGGTGGCCCCGGAAGGGGACGGCGCGCTGCGTGCCGACCAGCCGATTCCCCTGGAGCGCACCACTTCTCCGTACTCGCTCAACGACGCGCTGCAGGATCTCTCCGGCACCGTGAAGGACCTCGACATGGACCAGGTCAACAAGACCCTGGACGCGCTGTCGGCCACCTTCAAGGACACCCCGGCCCCGCTGCGCTCGGCGCTGGACGGCATCAGCCAGCTGTCCAAGAGCATCAATACCCGCGACAAGGCGCTGACGGACCTGCTGTCCAAGGCACAGGGCGTCACCAAGGTGCTCTCGGACCGGGCCGCGAAGATCAATACGCTGCTCGTGGACGGAAATAGCCTGCTCGGTGAGCTCGACGCTCGCCGCGGCGCGATCAGCCAGCTGATCACCTACATCAACGGTCTGGCCAAGCAGCTCAGCGGCTTCGTCAACGATAACGATGCGGCGCTGAAACCGGCTCTGGACAAGTTGAATTCGGTGCTGGCGCTGCTGCAGAAGAACAAGCAGAACATCTCCGACGCGCTCGACGCGCTCGGGCCCTACGCCGGTGCGCTGGGTGAGCAGGTCGGCAGCGGCCCGTACTTCCAGGCGTACGTCGTCAACTGGAACAGCCCTATGCTGCAGGCTCTTTCGGATGCTCTGGTCTGGCCGCAGAACCTGCCCGAGGCGTTGAAGAACATGCAAAGCGGTGGCATTCAACAAAAGCCGATCATCACGGAGCTGCCGAAATGACGAATTTCCTCGGTAAGGTCCGCGGCTTGCCGCGGTGGACCCGGGTCGTGGCGATCGCGGCGTTGGTCACTATCGTGGCCGGCGGCGTGTACACCGCCGTCGACCGGATCGGCAAGCCGCAGATCACCGCCTACTTCCCGTCTACAGTCGGCCTCTACAAGGGCGACGAGGTGCGGATTCTAGGTGTCCGCGTGGGCACCATCGACTCGGTGGATCCGGGCAAGGACAAGGCCACGGTCAAGATGACCATCGACCGTGGCGTCGACATCCCGGCCGACGCCAAGGCCGTGCTGGTCTCCCCGTCGGTGGTGTCGGCCCGCTTCATCCAGCTGGCCCCGGCCTACACCGGCGGCGCGAAGATGCACGACGGCTCGGTCATTCCGCTCGAGCGCACCGCCGTGCCGGTCGAGTGGGACGACATCAAGGCCGAATTGAACAAACTGGCAACGTCTCTCGGACCAGTCGGCGAGGACAAGCAGGGCTCGTTCGGGCGCCTGGTCAACACCGCCGCCGACAACCTGGACGGCAACGGCCAGGCGTTCCGCGACACCCTCCGGGAGCTGTCGGCCACGCTGACCACGCTGTCGGATGGTCGTACCGACCTGTTCGGCACCATCAAGAACCTGCAGCAGTTCGTGGACGTGCTCTCCAAGAGCAATGACCAGATCGTGCAGTTCGGTGGCCGGCTCGCCTCGGTGTCGCAGGTGCTGGCGGGCGTATCCGGTGATCTCGGAGCGGGTTTGGACAATCTGGACTCCGCGGTCTCCGACGTGAAGCGGTTCCTCGACTCGCACGGCGGGGCACTGAGCACCGACCTGGCGCAGCTCGCCGACGTCACCAGCACGCTGGTGGAGAAGAAGCCGCAGATCGAACAGGTGCTGCACACCGCGCCGACCGCTCTCGTGAACTTCTATCAGCTGTACAACCCCGCGCAGGGCACCGTCGCCGGCTACCCGGTATTCGCCGGTTTCAACTCACCCTTGAGCTTCATCTGTGGCTCGATCGACGCGTTCGGCACCGCTGGCAACGCCGACCAGAGTGCGAAGATGTGCGCCCAGTACCTGGCCCCGGTCATCCAGAACCTGGCGATGAACTACCCGCCGCTGCTGATGAACGACGGCACCGGCGCGACGGCGTTCCCGAGCCAGCTGGTGCCCAGTACACCCGACGTCGCCGCGCGGTACGCCGCGCAGGGTGAACGGGCGCCGGTCGGGATTCCGAACGGGCTTTCGGGTCTCGCCATTCCGGGAGGGAACTGATGAATACTCGTCGCCGCGGGGTGGCGGGCCTGGCGATCGGTGTCGCGGTCGCCCTGAGTGCCACCGGATGTGATTGGGACGGTCTCAACACCGTCTCCATGCCTGGTTCCGCTGGAACCGGCTCCGACGCTTGGCATATCAAAGTGCAGATGCCGAATGTCACCACGCTGACCCGTAATTCGCCCGTCCTGGTGAACGACGTGACCGTCGGTACCGTGACCGGAATCGATGTGGAGAACTGGCACGCGCTGGTCACCATCGGGCTGGACAAGAACGTAAAGCTGCCGGCCAACGCCGTCGCGAAGATCGGGCAGACCTCGCTGCTGGGCTCCAATCACGTCGAATTGGCCTCGCCGACCGATGTTCCGGCCAATGGTGAACTGCATGACGGTGACACCATCACGCTGGACCGGGCGGGTGTGTACCCGACCACCGAGCAAACGCTGTCCTCGTTGTCAGTGGTGCTCAACGGCGGTGGTATCAGTCAGCTGGAGAACATCACTCACGAGCTGAACACCGCTTTCACTGGCCGCACCGATGCCATCCGCGATCTGCTGCCGCAGCTGAACCAGATGGTGGGGACGCTCAACGCCCAGACCACCGACATCATCAACGCCATGAGCGGGCTCGACCGGTTGTCGGGAACGCTCGCACAGGAGAAGGATCGGGTGGCCGGCGCCATCGACAACATCCATCCCGCGCTGACCGTGCTCGCGAACAAGCGGGAGAACATCACCAACGCGCTGACCGCAGCGGGCGACCTCAGTGATGTGGTGAAGCGGATCATCGACAACGCCGGTGACGATCTGAAGGCCGAGATCGCCGATCTGGGACCGACTCTGGAACAGATCGCCAACACCAGCGACAACTTCACGAAGTCGCTGAATATGCTGCTGACCTTCCCGTTCCCCTTCAAGTACATCGACCGGTACATCCGCGGTGACTACATGAACGTGAAGATCACCTTCGACCTGACCGCGGCCCGACTCGATTCCAACTTCCTGACCGGAACCCCGCTGGGCGGACGATTCGGTGGTGTGGAGGGTGCGCTCGGCCAGCCCGCGGGCGTGGCGGGCGACGCCAACGATCCCGCCAAGGCTCCGTTGCAGCCGAGTTCGACCCAGCCGTCGCCGACCGTGCCCGGCCTGCCGGGACTGAATATTCCGGGCCTGCCGTCCATTCCCGGAATCACTGTGCCGCAAGGGGATCCGGGCAAATGAAACTGAGTCGCTTCGTCAAGATTCAGCTCGCCATCTTCACCGTGCTGACCGTCATCGGTATCACGGTGATGGGTGGGGAGTACGTGAAGCTGCCCGCCATGTTCGGCATCGGCCGCTACGACGTGACCGTGAAGCTGGCCGCCACCGGCGGTCTGTACGAGAACGCCAATGTCGCCTACCGCGGAACCAATGTGGGCAAGGTGAATTCGGTGGTGCTGACGCCGCAGGGCGTCAACGCCAAGCTGTCCATCGACTCCGATTTCAAGATCCCGTCCGATGTGGACGCCTGGGTCAAGTCGGTGTCGGCCATCGGTGAGCAATACGTGGATCTGGTGCCCAAGGACAATCCGCAGGGCGGCAATCTGCGTGACGGTTCGGTCATCCCGGTCGAGCGCACCAAACTGCCCATGGATATCGGCGGCATTCTGGACCGCACCGACCGGTTGCTCTCCAGCGTCGCGGACACCCGCCTGCAGCAGGTGATCGAGGATGCTTTCGTCGCCTTCAACGGCGCGGGCCCGGATCTGGAACGGCTGCTCGACTCCGCGTCGCTGCTGGTCCAGGAGGCCAAGACCAATACCGACGCCACCAAGGATCTGATCGACAAGATCGGCCCGCTGCTGGACACCCAGATCGAGTCCGACTCCGCCATGCGCGGGTGGACCAAGGACCTGGCCACCGTCACCGATCAACTGCGCGAGCATGATCCGGCGCTGCGCAATGTCATCGACAACGGCCCGGGGGCGCTCAACAAGGCCACCAAGCTGTTCGAGGACCTGAAGCCGACCGTGCCGTTGCTGGCCCAGAACCTGGTCAGCCTCGGCCAGGTCGGCGTCACCTACCGCGCCAGCGTGGAGCAGTTGCTGGTCGTTTTCCCGCCGCTGATCGGTGCGCTGATGACGCTCGCCAAGGGCAGCCCGACCGAGTACGGCGGCAAGGTCGACTTCAAGATCGGGCTCAATGATCCGAAGGGTTGCGTCAACGGCTTCCTGGCACCGGAGGACCGGCGTTCGCCCAACGACTACAAGGGTCCGACCCCAGAGACCCCGAAGGGGCTGTACTGCAAGATTCCGCAGAACTCCCAGGACGTGGTCCGCGGTGTCCGCAACAACCCCTGTATGGACGTGCCGGGCAAGCGCGCGGCCACTGTGGAGCAGTGCCACGACCCGGAGGGCTACCAGCCGGCGGGTGACAACCCGGCCTTCGGTAAGCCGAACCCGGTCGACAACAACGGCAAGCCGATATTCACCCCGAGTTCGCTGGGGAATGGTGGGGAACCCGGAGTCGCGCCTGCGAGTGTGACGACGAGAACGTACGATCCGAAGAGTGGCACGTATCTCGGCCCGGATGGTGTACTCACCCGCCAGGCCGATATCGGGCCCGATGGTTCCGGCATCGTGCCGGCCAATTGGCAGACAATGCTTCAGGAGCAACAACGATGAGTGATCCCACGGTGGTGAACAGCAAGACCCGGCGGAAGGCGGTGCGGTCAGAAGGACCGCCGGTCCACGACGGGGATGCTCCCGTGACCGCGGACACCACCGTGAAGGTCGAGAGCGCCGC
>NZ_JBHWHH010000104.1:0-26026 GCF_042732555.1 Nocardia sp. NPDC059764 | reverse complement strand
GGATGGTCGGCATCATCACCGACCGCGACATCGTGGTGAAGTGCATCGCCCGGGGCGGCTCTCCCGAGACCACCCGCGCCCGCGACTTGTGCGAGGCCACGCCGCGCTGGATCTCCGACGACGCCGACATCGACGAGGTCCTCCAGTCAATGGAGGACAACCGGATCAAACGCCTGCCGGTGATCGACGGCAACAAGCGGATGGTCGGGATGATCAGCGAGTCCGACCTGGCCAGGCATCTCGACGACGCATCCCTCGGCGACTTCGTCACCGCCGTCTACGGAAGGCCTTGAGCCGCAACATGCCGGTACGGAATCGACAGCTGGGGCTGGCTGCGGTCACCTGAGCACTGATGCGCCGGGAGGGCCCGCCCCTCCCGGCACGTCCCATGGACACGTCCACCATGTTCAGAAAACGATGGTCGGCGGCATGTGGCCGAGCGGATGAGTTGGACTCGGCGTACTGAGATCAATTCGTTGACTGTGGATACCGTCGGCCGGTGGCGTCGGTGGGTACCAGCGCGTCGTCAGGGTCGCCGCCATCCAGGTGGCTGCTGTCGAAAGGCTTGGACATCGGGGAGTAGGCCAGATTGTGTAGCCGAGGGCCGCCACGAACACCGAGATCCCCTCGCTGCGTGCTGCCGGCCGGCCTCCATAGCCGCGTCGCAGACGCGAATTGGCCCGGCACCACGCGACTCGGAAAGGTCCGCGTGACGCCGGGTGCCGGCCGTTGGTCGAGGGTGCAGTCATGCGCGTCGCCCGAGCACCACGCTCACACCCCAACCCCAGGGGGTTTCTCGCGGACGACCGTGAGCTGCGCACATCGCTCCGTACCGAATCGCCTAAATCCCGGCCGCAGGTGTGGTCGGTCTGCTGGGAATGCTCGATGCCGAGATCGGCGGACTGTGCGTCGAACCCAGCGCCCGCCGCAATTGCTCGCTTCAAGCAGCAATTCCCTGTCCCGCAGATCGTCGAAAACCTGCATCGCCGACGACAACCGACGACACGCGGTCGAATCGCGGTGTATGAAAGCAGGTTCGGCGTTTCTTACGCTGTTGGCAAAGATTCGATAACTCTGCGTATAGCCTCAACCCCCGATTCGATGACCTGGATCTCTCAAATCGCAGGAAGGATCGGAAAAATTGCGGAGCCGACTGTTTGGATTGGCCGCAGCTTTGACAGGAGCCCTCATCGTGATGGCCGGGGGAGCCGGGAACTCGGCGCTACTGGCTTGGGCAGAACCCGTCGCAGCGGGTGACGACTTCTACTTGCCGCCGCCGCTACCGCCGACTCCGGGAGCTATCGTGCGTGCGGAACCGGCGCAGGTGGCTCTGTCCACGCCCGGGATGCCTGGCGTTGTTCCGGCTGCCGCGACGCGAATGATGTACGTCAGCAGCGATACTCATGATGCGCCGACGGCGGTCGTGGGCACCTATCTGCAGCCGACCATGCCATGGATCGGCCCGGGTGAGCGCCCGCTGATCGCGTACGCGGGTGGCACGAAGGGCCAGGGCAATCAGTGTGCGCCGTCGAAACTGATGACGCAGATCGTGCAATACCAGCCCCCGGCCGAGGTCACGTTCGAGTACGACCTGCTGGCGATCACGTCCTTGCTCACCCGCGGGATGGCGGTGGTGGTCACCGACTATCACGGCCTGGGTACTCCCGACGTGCACGACTACCTCAACCGCAAGGCGCAGGCCTACGCACTGCTGGATGCGGCACGTGCCGCGGTGCAGTTGCCCGGCAGCGGCCTCAATCCGGGCACGCCGGTCGCTCTCTACGGCTACTCCCAAGGTGGGATGGCCTCCGCGGGCGCGGCCGAGCTGCAATCGAGCTACGCGCCCGAGCTGAATGTCCGCGGCGCCTATGTGGGTGGTCCGGTGGTCGACGACGAGTACTTCATCGGGTACAACGACGGACGATCCCTCATGGCCCCGGCCACCGCCTGGATTCTCAATGGCATCGCCGCCGATTACCCCGAGACCCGCCCGATCCTCGACGCCGAACTCAACGACACCGGTAAGGCGATCCTGCACGAGGCTCTGGGCAAATGCGCGGTCCCGACCGGCCTGGCCCAGGCACATCCGAACACCTCCGAATGGACCACCAGCGGCGAACCGATCACCGCGGTCATCGACCGGAACCCCGCGCTGGCCTCGGCCTTCGCCGAACAGCGCCTCGGCACGCTCACCCCGTCGGTACCGGTCCTCACCGCCTCGGCCATGAACGACGAGGGCGCGCCGTACGCGCCGGTCCGGGCGATGGCAGCGTCGTGGTGCGGTGACGGAGTGCCCGTCCAGCTCGACGCCAACGCCGAGATCCCTGCCGTCTCGGGCATGGTGGGTACCCATGTGATGGCGTTCTTCCCGTCGCTGACCGCCTCCCAGCAGTGGGTGACCGATCGGCTCGCCGGCGCGCCCGCCCCGAACAACTGCTGGGCGCTGCCCTGACCCTGTGACATGCGGGCCACGATGCCCGGCAGCCCGTGATCCGCTGCTCTCGCCGAATCGCGGCTGCCGGGCATCACGCGTTCCAGAGGCAGGTCGAATTGCCCGGTCAGTCCGTATTTTTGGCAGTTCCAGCAGAACTCGCGGCGGAAACCGCTAGCCTGTAGCGAGGTTTGAGCCCAAGCGATTTCGAAGCGCACACTTTTGAACCGAGTGTTGTTCTGTTGGATCACCGAGGCACATGCACATGCCAATATTTCAGAATTCGAAGGCCCGCGACCCCAAGCGATACCTGTGGATTCTGGGGCTGATCGCTCCGTCGTGCGCCGTGGTTCCATCACAACTGGTAGCCCGTACCGGGCTCCCCATATTCTGGTGGATCGGCCCGGTTTTCGTGCTGGTCCTGATCCCGCTACTAGATCTGTCCGTCGGCGACGACGGGAGCAATCCACGCGACCAGGACTACCAGGCACTGTCCGAGGACCGGTACTACCGATGGTGTACGTACCTTTTTCTACCCCTGCAATTCACCGGACTGTTCGTCGCAGGATATCTGTGGGCCAGTCCCGAGCTCAGCGTAGCCGACAAGCTCGGACTGGCCGTCACGCTCGGATTCGTGTCGGGCATCGGCATCAACGCCGCCCACGAACTCGGGCACCGAGCCGAACACCTGGAACGATGGCTCGCGAAAATCGCACTGGCACAATCGTGTTACGGACACTTCTTCGTCGAACACAACCACGGCCATCACGTCCGCGTCGCCACACCCGAAGACCCAGCCAGCGCCCGATTCGGCGAGTCCCTCTGGGGATTCCTGCCACGCAGCGCGATAGGCGGCTTCCTCTCAGCCCTGGCCTTGGAGCGAGAACGACTATCCCGCAAACGAAAACGCTGGTTCAGTCGACATAATCAGCTGTTGCAGGCCTGGACGATGAGCGCCGCACTGTGGGGTGCCCTGATCGTGATCTTCGGACTAGAAGTGATTCCGTACCTAATCTTGCAGGCAATGCTGGGCGCCGGCCTGCTGGAAACCGTCAACTACATCGAACACTACGGACTCCTGCGCCCTCGCCGCGCCAACGGCAAGTATGCCCGGTGCTCGCCGCGCGACAGCTGGAACAGCGACCGCCTCGTCACCAACCTGCTGCTGTTCCACCTCCAACGCCATAGCGACCATCACGCCAACCCCGGCCGCCGCTACCAAACCCTGCGCAGCTCCCAACAGGCACCACAACTCCCGGCCGGATACGCCACCATGATCCTGCTCGCCGCCGTGCCTCCCCTCTGGCACGCCGTCATGGACCACCGCGTCCTCGAGCACTACGGTGGCGACCGCTCACTGGTGAACACCAAACCAGAAGCAGCACACCACTTCCCACTAGCCACACTCCGGCATGCCCTGCACCGTTGACGGAGGCCGATGATGGGAGTCCTCGTGGTAGGCGATATCGTCGGCCAGTTGCGGTCCGGCACCCACGGAACAGACCTTCAGTCCAATGCTTCGTCGCGGTCATGCCTGCTTGCGGCGTATGCGCCGGTGAGAACCGGGCGGCCCGCTCGGTCGAGGTTCCAGCGGCGGACGTCGTCGGGTACGGCCAGCAGCCTGCGCGCGCAATCACACACCGCCCGCCAGCGGCGCGCGTCGAACCTCTTCTGGTTTCGGTCGCCATGTCGCACGGAATCGTCCCCTGGTCAGCGCGCTGCCATGGGCCTGACGGTGCAGGAAGGCAATCGCCTGACGGTGCCGGAAGGCGATATTGAGACCGCCGTCCGGCGTCGAGTCACATCGGCATGTTGGGGAACAGGATGTTCGTCAGGCGGATCCGCGCGTGCAGCCTCGTGCTTCCAGCGCAGATTGTGCATCCGGCAGTACTTGCGCCGGGCCGAGTCCCGGTCTCGGCAGCACGACACCACCGCGCACGGCCCCAACCGCTCAGACCTGCCAGCCCAGCAGCGGATGTGCCTGCAGCAGATGAAGATCCTCTCGCCGCAGCCCACTCGCTTCTCCCCGGCACAAACCCGCACGAGTCAGCAACAACACGATCAGCCGGTCCCTGGACGACCGGCAGACCCGCAACAAGCCGACGATCTCCTCGTCCTCGGCCCGATCGACGCTGGTCTCCGGTTCGTGCAGTCGATGCCATGCCCGCAATCGAGGTCCGCTGTGCAGAGTTTCACCGCGGGCGACCAGCGGCAGATCCCGCATGTCCCCGATCTCGTAGAGCTGATCCACCACCCACCGCGGCGCATCCTCGGACAACACCGCAAACGCCAGGAACCCACGAACCGCGATCATCACCTGGTTGATCCGGGACGCGCACCGGACCGGAACAGACCCCGGCCCCCGCACGACCGTCGACGACCCCCGCGCTGGGGTGAACTTCAACCAGGTGATGAACAAACCCAATTCGCCTGCTGCCGTCCGCCATTCCCGCCCGGTGCCAACACACCATCGCAGGAACAACGCCGGCTCTGCGCATACGACTTGGTCGTCGACTCGGCCCGGTCTCGGCCAAGACGCAACTCCCGCAGATAGAGATCAACGACCGGCACCACCTCGTAGCCGTCACCAACCACCGTCCAGTACCGCTCCTCAGAAGGCATCCGGACCAGAAACGCCCGCATCCATCCTCCGTTCTCCGTATCGGCAACACGGAACCACAGAGCTACACACCCCAGAGAACCGCCGCAAAACCCCGCCGGAGTGTCAGCGACGCGACATCCTGCGACGGCTTAGGTACCGCCAGAGCAGACCACCGTGAACGACCAAGGGCCGCAATCGGATCTGATTCCGCTGCTGCACGCGGAGATGGAGGCGATGGTCGAGGCGCACGCATGGGAGTGGACGGTGCTGCGCGCGGACACCCTCGCCTCCAACGCGCTGAGCTGGGCGGGTCAGATTCGCGCGGGTGCGGTGGTGCGCGGGTTCGAGGTCGCGCCGAGCGCGGTCGTACACGAAGGGGATGTCGCCGCCGTGGCGGCGCGGCTGCTGACCAGATCCGGGCATGCCGGGCGGAGGTACCTCGTGACCGGGCCGCGGGTGGTCGGACGGGCCGAGCAGGTGGAGGCCATCGGGGCGGCGCTGGGGCGTGAGCTGCGATTCGAGGCGCAGCCGCGGGACGTGGCGCGGGAGTCGATGACCGCGGCCGGACTGCCCGCGCACCTGATCGAGGTGCTGTTGTCGATGGCCGAGTTCCGGCCGCCCTCGGACCTGGTCACCAGCGTGGTCGCCGACCTCACCGGGCGGCCGGCGCGCGATGTCCGGGAGTGGGCCGTGGAACACGCGGCGGAATCCCGGTAGCCGACCGGTCGCTTACCGGCGCGGGCCGGGGACGCGGGCAGGAGAAAATCGGCGGGCGGGCATAAGTTCGACGCTGATCGAATTAGTACTGAGAGGTGGGTGCATCCTGCCCGCTCTCCGCCGAACAGCCGATCCACGAAAGCCGGTGCCAGCATGCCCTTCGCCGTATCCATCCTCGACCTGGCGACGGTCGCGCCCGGGCAGACCGCGCGCGACAGCTTCCAGCACAGCGTGGCGCTGGCGCGGGCGGCGGAACGCAGTGGGTATCGGCGGGTCTGGTACGCGGAGCACCACAATATGAAGTCGATCGCGTCGAGCGCGACCAGCGTGCTCATCGGGTACGTGGCCGCGCACACCGAGAGCATCCGGCTCGGGGCCGGCGGTGTCATGCTGCCCAATCACTCGCCGCTGGTGATCGCCGAGCAGTTCGGGACGCTCGAATCGCTGTATCCGGGGCGGATCGACCTGGGGCTGGGGCGGGCGCCGGGCAGCGATCAGGAGACCATGCGGGCGCTGCGGCGCAATCCGGCCTCGGCGGACACCTTCCCGCAGGACGTGCTCGAATTGCAGGGGTTCCTCACCGGCAACAGCCGGATCCCGGGGGTGCAGGCCGTGCCGCGAGCGGAAGGTGTTGTGCCGCTCTATATTCTGGGGTCGTCGCTGTTCGGGGCGCAGCTGGCCGCGCATCTGGGGCTGCCGTACGCGTTCGCCTCGCACTTCGCGCCGGACGCGCTGCACCAGGCGGTCACCGAGTATCGCGAGCGGTTCCGTCCGTCGGAGCAGTTGGCCGAGCCGTATGTGATGGCGGGCGTGAACGTGTTCGCCGCCGAGGACCGGGAGGCTGCCGAGGAGCAGAGGACGATCTCCTATCGGGCGCGCACGCGGGCCTTCATCAAGCGCGGCGCGGCGGGGATGGACTTCTCCGACGAGGAGATCGACGCGTTCCTGGCCTCGCCCAATGGTCGTCACCTGGCGGCGATGACCACCTACACCGCGGTGGGCACGCCCGATGACGTCGTCGACTACCTCGAGGATTTCGCGGCCGGGATCGACGCCGACGAGCTGATCCTCGCCCACCACGCGCAGGGCATCGAGGATCGGGTGCGGTCGGTGGAGCTCACCGGGGCGGCCGTGGCCGCGCGCGAATCCGTCACGCCCCGAAGCTGATCGGGGCGGCGCGTCAGGGGCGCGGGATATTGCGGAGGTTGGATCGGGCCATGTCGACCATGCGCCCGACGCCGCCCGCCAGCACGATCCTCCCCGCGGCGAAGGCGGCGCTCTCCTCGTCGATGCCCTCGGTGCGGCGCAGCGCGTCGACGAAGGGATTCAGACTGTCGCCGACCAGTCCGTACACCCGTTGGACTCCGGCGGCGACGAGGGCGTCCACCACTTGACTGGCAACCGAGTTCCGGCCCATCATCGCTCCGTTCGCCGTGCCGGGACCGAGCATGATCGAAGGTCACTGTAACCAAAGCAAGGGTGTTGGGTAGCTAGATAGTTGCCGATGCGTCCGTTTTCGCGGGCTTGCCCGACACGAACCGGCGATCGGCGGGACGGGTCGCCCAGGAGACCGCCGTCAGCGTGGCCATGACGAGCAGAATCGGCACCTCGATGAGCTTCTCCCCGGTGGTCAGGTGCGAGGCGATGGCTCCCGTATAGACGAAGAAGGTCCCGGCATAGGCCCACTCCTTCACCAGCGGCAGCCGCGGGGCCAGCAGCGCGACCGCGCCGAGCAGCTTCCAGACACCCAGGATGACCAGGAAATAGGTCGGATAGCCCAGGGCCGTCACGACCTCTTGAACATTCGCGGTCCGGGCGACATCCCACCAGCCGCCCACCGCCAGCTCGGCGACGACCAGCACGGTCGAGGTCCAGTAGAGCAGGGCGCGGTCGGGAACGATTCGTGTGACGATGGTGTGTGTAGTCATGTCACCGCGACGTTCGGCGAGCACGAAATATGTCGGTCAGCGACTCCGGATCCCCCGCAGCCCGATTCGAGCGGCGGCGCGACCGCCTGACCGCCCAGGCCTTCCGGATGCTCGGCGCGTCCGGTGAGGCCGAGGACGCGGTGCAGGATACGTGGATGCGATTGAGCCGCACCGATATCGACACCATCCGCAATCTCGACGGCTGGCTCACCACCGCGCTCGCCCGGATCTGCCTGGACGTGCTGCGCGGCCGCCGGGCCGACGAACGGTTCCCACTCGGGCCCGGCGCGCCGGAGCCGTTTCCCGAGGCCGCGATCCTGGAAACCCCGGAGGACCGGGCGGTTCTCACCGACGAGCTGGAACGGGCGGTGCTGGTGCTGCTGCGGCGACTGCCGCCCGCCGAACGGGTCGCGTTCGTCCTGCACGACATGTTCGCGGTGCCGTTCTACGAGATCGGCGAGATCCTGGACCGGACGCCGAACGCGGCGCGACTGCTGGCGAGCCGGGCCCGGCACCGGGTACTCGACGACGGCGACGGGCTGCGGCCCGAGGCGCTGCGGGAGCACCGGATCGTGCGGGCCTTCCTGGCCGCGATCCGGGCCGGGGACATCGAGGCCGCGCTGACCGTGCTGGATCCGGAGATCATGGTATCCGCCGATCGGGTGGCGGCGCCCGGATCGGCGCCGGTCACCGCGCAGGGCACACGTGTGGTGGCCCGGCTGGCGGCCGGATTCGCACGGCGCGAGGAGTTCTCGGCGGTCATTCTGATCGACGGGAGGCCGGGCGCGCTGGTGGTGTCGCACGGCGAATCGCCGGAGGTCATGGTCTTCACCATCGCCGCCGAGCGGATCACCGCCATCGACGTGATCGCCGAGCCGGAGGCGCTGGCCCGCCTGCGGCTCACGGTGCCCGATTTCACCGCATGATCGGGGATCGCCCTCAGGGTGAATGCGCCTCGACGGCAACGGCTTCGGCGAGACTCAGGCGCAGCAGCCGGGCCATGGACTCCGACACCGTGTGCAGCGGCTCGTCGGTGCGGCGCACCCGGGCCAGGATGGTCGCGCCCTCGTAGGCCGCGACCACCGTGGTGGCCAGCCCCCGCGCCTCCCCCGGCTCCAGACCCAGCTCGATCAGCAGTTCGGCGAACCCGCGCGCCATGGCATCGAATGCCGAAACGCACGCCGTGCGCACCGATTCGACATCGCTGCCGCCGTCCAGGGCGGGCGTGCCGACCGGACAGCCGGTGGTCCAGTCGGTCTCGTCCAGCTTCCCGGCCATGAAATCGAACAGCGTTGCCGCGGTGCCGAACACATCGCCGGGCGCCTGCCGGATCATGCGGCCGAACAGCACCCCCGTACCGGTGATGGCCGCGACCGCGATCTCCTCCTTGCCGCCGGGAAAGTGGTGGTAGATCGACCCATACGGCAGCCCCGCCGCCTCGCTCAACTTCTTCAGCCCGAATCCGTGGTAGCCGTGCCGGGCTAGCAACCCGGCCGCGGCCGCCTCGATTCGCCGTTTCGAATCGGACACCATTCACCCAGAGTATGAGCGGGGTCCGACACCGGCAGGGCGAATCGTGTTCGGGCAGTGGATCAACCGGGCGCGAGCGGCCCGGATCCGGGCGCGATCAGCCGAGGGCGGCGATGGCCGCACCGAGCTTGGCGGCGGCGGTGTCGGCCACCTCCTTCAGCCCGGGATCGCCCGCGACCTGCACCAGCAGCTGCGGATCCATGGCTTCGACCAGCACCGCGCCGTCGTGTGAACGGTCCTCGCGCACAATCACATTGCACGGCAGCAGCAGCCCGATCTGGCGGTCGACCTCGAGCGCGGCGTGGGCCAGGGGCGGGTTGCAGGCGCCGAGGATGAGATAATTCTCCAGGTCGGCGTCGAGCTTCTGCTTCATGGTGGCGGTGACGTCGATCTCGGTGAGGATGCCGAAACCCTGCTCGGACAGGGCCTTCCGGGTGCGCTCCACCGCGGTGGCGAAATCGGTGTAGAGGGTGGTCGACAGGGCGAGGGTCATCACGCGGTCCTTTCCATTGCGGGGCTGCCCGTCCGGGGCACACCCAGACGTCGCAGGAGCAGGGTCACCGGACACCAGCCGGCGAACCCGTAGAGCAGCAGGTTGGCCGCCACGAACGTGGTCAGCAGCAGCCACCAGAGCGAGAACGCGAACACCAGCGCGATGCTGATCAGCACCATGGTTCCGGCCAGGACCGGCACTATGCGGTCGATGGTCCAGCGGCGGGTCGCGGTCATATGACTTCCTTTCGATCCCGGCGTCAGGCGAGCGCCAGGAAGAGTTTCTCCAGTTCCTCGACCGTCATCGGCTCCGAACCCTCGGCCTGTTCACCGGTCATGCAGTCGCGCAGACCGGTGGCGACGATCTTGAAGCCCGCGCGGTCCAGCGCCCGCGAGACCGCGGCGAGCTGGGTGACCACGTCTTTACAGTCGCGGCCCTGCTCGATCATGGAGATCACGCCCGCGAGCTGGCCGTGGGCGCGGCGCAGGCGGTTGAGGACCAATGCGATGCTGTCTTCGTCGCCGATCATGAGGGTTCCTTCCCTGAGTTCAATGACTCCATCATACCCCTGGGGGTATGCGAGGGCCGTGAGAGCGGGCTCACCGTTTTCCCACGGCCCCCACCGTTCAGTGCGCGAAGCTGATGTCCGGCAGCACCTTGCGCAACCAGCGCGGCGACCACCAGGCGGCATGCCCGGTCAGGCGCAACAGCACCGGCAGCAGGACCAGGCGGATCAGCACGGCGTCCAGCAGCACGGCCACGCCGAGGATGATGCCCATCTCCTTCGGCGGCAGCGGATCGGCCAGCGCGAAGGTGAAGAACACCGCCACCATGACCGCCGCCGCGGCCGCGATCACCCGGCCCGAATGCGCGATGCCGTCGATATGGGCCACCGCGGGATCACCGGAGCGCTCGTAATGCTCCTTCGCCGTGGCCAGCAGGAAGACCGTGTAGTCCATCGCGATGGCGAAGATCATGGCGAAGAAGAACACCGGACCCCAGCCGTCCAGGAAACCCTGCGGGGTGAAGCCGAGCAGGCTCGCACCGTGGCCATCCTGGAACACCAGCTTGGCCACGCCGAACGCGGCCGCGGTGGACAGCAGGCTGACGCCCGCGCCGAGCAGCGCGATGAGCGGGGCGCGCAGGGCGACCAGGAGCAATAGGAAGCCCAGCACCAGGATGATGCCGACGACCAGGGGCAGGTAGTCGTTCAGGGCCTGTTGCAGGTCCAGGTTCTCGGCGACCGCGCCGCCGACCAGCGCGCCGGCCGGGAGGGCCGCGCGCAGGGAGTCGACGATGTCACCCATGGCCGGATCCGAGGGATCGACGGTCGGCGTCGCCTGGATCAGGACCAGCCCGCTGCCGTCGCCCGCGGGCTGCGGCGGCGAGACCATGCCGATCCGGCTGTCCGAGCCCGCGATTCGGGCGACATCGGCGGCGTCGGAGGCCGGGGCCACGATCTGCAGCATGCCCGGTGCGCCCAGCCCGAATTCGCGCTGCACCAGTTCGTAGCCCTGGCGCACGGACGAATCCTCGGGCACCACCTGAATCGAGGGCATGGCCACCTTCAGACTCGTCACCGGAATCGCGAGCGCGATCAGCACCAGCAGCGAACCGATGGCGAACGGCCACGGGCGGCGGTGCAGCAGCTCCCCCCACTTGGCGAAGAGGGGCGAACGATGCTGCTGGCGCGCCACATACGGCAGCGAGCCCGCGTTCACGCGCTTGCCCAGCGCGCCGAGCACGGCGGGCAGCAGGGTCAGCGTCGCCAGCAGGACGAACGAGACCGCGAACATGATGCCGACCGCCATGGTGCGCACGGCCGGCGCGGGCACCACCAGCACCGCCGACAGGCTGACCAGCACGGTCAGGCCGGAGAGCAGGACCGCCTTGCCCGCGGTGGCCATGGTGACCGCGACCGCGGTGCGCGGTGGGGTGTCGCCGCGGATCGCGTCACGGAAGCGCGAGACCAGGAACAACGCGTAGTCGATACCCAGAGCGAGGGCGAACATCATGGCGAAGTTCATGGCCCACACCGAGATCGGCGTGATCTGGTTGAGCAGCACCAGGCCGCCCGCGGAGGCGACCAGGCCGGTGAGGGTCAGCAGCAGCGGCAGACCGGCGGCCACCAGGGAGCCGAAGGCCAGCACCATGATCGCCAGAGTGACCGGCCAGGAGAACATCTCGGCCTTCATCATGGCGTCGTGGTTGGCCTTGTTGAAGTCGCTCCACAGCGCCGAGGCGCCGGTCGGGTAGATGTCGAAGCCGTCGGCGGCGACGTCCTTCAGTTTCGGGCCGAGGTCGGTGACCGCGGTGACCATGTCGTCGGTGCTCGCGTTCGCGCCCGCCAGCAGGATGCCGGTGTGGCCGTCACGGCTGATCGATTGACCGGGCGTGGGCGGGACGATCGCGCCGAAACGGCTGTCCGCTTGGAGGGCCGCGGTGAGGTCGGCGACCAGGCGCTGCGCCTCGGGGCTGTCCATGGCGGCGGTGTCGGAGTGGATCACGACCTGCACGGCGGCGGCCGAGTTGCCGCCGAAGTGTTCCTGCGCGAGGTCGCGGACCTGCACGGATTCGGAGCCGTCGGCCTGCCAGCCCGCGCCCGCGAGGGAGTCGAACACCGACGGCGCGGCCGCGCCGAGGGCCACCGACAGGAGCAGCCAGAACCCGAAGACCCAGCGGGCGCGGTCGGCCATGACCGCGCCGAGGCGGCCCAGGAGACCGCCGGGGGCGGCCGTGCTCGGAGAAGCGTCGGCGACGCCGACTGTCGTACTTCGCATCTGAGACTTCCTTCCATACCCCCTGGGGTATGTCACGACTATACCCCCAGGGGTATATGACGCAAGCGGGTGTGACCGACGGCAACCATCGGGCACACCGTCGAACCCCCGCTACGGCCATGCGATCGGCGTCCGACCCGCGGCTCCGGACTACGCTTCGGTCCTGTGGCGGTAGCGGAAGGCGCGGGGCGCAGAGTCATCGATATCGGACGCCGGGCCCTGGGCCTGGACGTCCCTGCCGCCGATCACACCGTCGCCGTGCTGCACAGCGTCGACCACGACGTGCCCGGCCTGGACCGGCGAGAAACCCTGCAGCTGATGCGAATCCGGCTGCTCGGGGCGACCGGCGCGGTCATCATGGCGATTTCGGCACTCGGTGTCGGCGCGCAGCCGGTGCATCAGAACCCGACCTCCGGGCTGCGGGTGCTGGGCTTCTTCGCCCGCGCGGGCACCTCCACGCTGGCCATGTGCATGATCGGCACCGTCCTGGTGATCATGGCGTGGCTGCTGCTGGGGCGCTTCGCGGTCGGCGGGTGGGGCGGGGATCCACGGCACCGGCTCAGCCGCTCGCAGATGGATCGGACGCTGCTGCTGTGGATCATTCCGCTCAGCGTCGCGCCGCCCATGTTCAGCAATGACGTGTATTCGTATCTGGCGCAGAGCGAGATCGCGAACCGCGGCCTGGACCCCTATTCGGTCGGGCCGGTCGACGGGCTCGGGCTCGACAATGTGCTGACCAACAACGTGCCCAACATCTGGCGCTCGACCGCCGCGCCCTACGGGCCGCTGTTCCTCTGGATGGGTCGCGGGATCGCGCAGATCACCGGCGACAACATCGTGCTCGGCGTGTGGCTGCACCGAGCGCTCGCGCTGGCGGGCGTCGCCTTGATCGTGTGGGCGCTGCCGCGACTCTCGCGGCGGTGTGGGGTCGCGCCGGTGAGCGCGCTGTGGCTGGGCGCGGCGAACCCGCTGGTGCTGTTCCACCTGGTCGGCGGGGTGCACAATGACGCGCTGATGCTCGGACTGATGCTGGCGGGGCTGGAGTTCTGCTTGCGGGCCATCGACGATTGTCCCGACTTCGATCACAGGGCTTGGGCGCTGCTGATTTTCGGAGCCGTACTGATCACGCTGTCGTCGTCTGTGAAGATCATCTCGCTGGTGAGCCTGGGATTCGTCGGCATGGCCCTGGCACGACGGTGGGGCGGCGGACTCAAACCGGTGTTCGTCGTCGGCGGGATACTTGGCGTCGTAGCCGTGGTCACCACGCTTTCCGTGAGCTACGCCAGCGGCCTCGGCTTCGGCTGGGTCAATACCGTCGGCACCGCCACCACCGTGCGCAGCTATCTGTCGCTACCGACGGCCATCGGAATCATCACCGGATTCGGCGGTGTGCTGCTCGGGCTGGGCGATCACACCACCGCCCTGCTCGACATCACCCGGCCCATCGCCTCGCTCATAACGGGCTTTTTCATCGTGCGCATGCTCGTCGCCACCTGGACCGGGCGCTTGAACGCGATCGGCGCACTGGGGGTTTCACTCGGCGCGATCGTGCTGCTGTTCCCAGTCGTGCAGCCTTGGTATCTGTTGTGGGCGATCGTGCCACTCGCGGCCTGGGCGAACCGCCCCGCCTTCCGGGTTCCCGCGGTCGTCCTGTCGGTGATCGTCTCCGTGATGGTGATGCCGCGCGGCGCCGACTTCTACGTCTTCCAGATCGTCGAATCGGCCATCGCCACCCTGATCGTCGGCGGCTCCCTGATCTTCCTCACCCGAAATGTGCTGCCGTGGCGCAATCAGCCGGGGGTGTCGGCTCGGTCACAGCAGCCCACGCCTTACGGTGTCTCTTCGTGACCGCAGCTTCCGGACCCGCCGTACGCGTCGACGGCGTGGTGAAACGCTACGGCGAGACCACCGCGGTCGACGGCATCAGCTTCGACATCGAACGCGCGCAGGTGCTGGCCCTGCTCGGACCCAACGGGGCGGGCAAGACGACCACCACCGAGATGTGCGAGGGGTTCGTGTCCCCCGACGCCGGGAGCGTGCGGGTGCTGGGGCTCGACCCGATCGCCGATTCCGATCAGCTGCGACCGCGCATCGGGGTGATGCTGCAGGGCGGCGGCGCGTATCCGGGGTCCAAGGCCGGGGAGATGCTCGATCTCGTCGCGTCCTACTCCGCGAATCCGCTCGACCCGGCCTGGCTGCTGGACACGCTCGGGCTCAAGGACGCTCGGCGGACGCCGTATCGGCGACTGTCGGGCGGGCAGCAGCAGCGGCTCGCGCTGGCGTGCGCGCTGGTCGGGCGGCCCGAGATCGTGTTCCTCGACGAGCCGACCGCCGGATTGGACGCGCAGGCCCGGCATCTGGTGTGGGAGCTCATCGACGCGCTGCGCCGCGACGGGGTCAGCGTCCTGCTCACCACGCACATGATGGACGAGGCCGAACAGCTCGCCGACCAGCTGGTCATCATCGACCACGGGCGGGTCGTCGCTCAGGGCACGCCCGCCGAGGTCACCTCGCACGGCGCCGAAGGGCGGCTCGCGTTCACCGCGCCCCCGAAACTTGATCTGTCGCTGCTGGAAGCCGCGCTGCCGGAAGGCTTCACCCCGCGCGAGACCGCGCCCGGCTCCTACCTGCTGCAGGGCGACATCACCCCGCAGGTGCTGGCCACCATGACCGCGTGGTGCGCGCGAATCGACGTGCTGCCCACCGACATTCGCATCGACCAGCGACGGCTGGAAGACGTGTTCCTCGAACTGACCGGGCGGGAGCTGCGCGGGTGACCGAGACCGAGAACCGATTCGCGGCGGGCACCTTCTCCCCCGCGCCGCAGCCGACCACGCGCGCGAAGATGCTGGCGGCGCAGACGCGCATGGAACTGATCCTGTTGCTGCGCAACGGGGAACAGCTGCTGCTCACCATGTTCATTCCGATCACGCTGCTGATCGGGTTGACGCTGCTGCCGGTCAGCGGGCTGGGCGAGCATCGGGTGGATCGGGTCGTGCCCGCGGTGATGATGGTGGCGATCATGTCGACCGCGTTCACCGGGCAGGCCATCGCGGTCGGCTTCGATCGGCGATACGGGGCGTTGAAGCGGCTCGGGGCGACTCCGCTGCCGCGGTGGGGCATCGTCGCGGGCAAGTGCTCGGCGGTGCTGATCGTGGTGGTGTTGCAGTCGATCCTGCTGGGCGGCATCGGGGCCGCGCTGGGCTGGCGGCCGTCGCTGGGCGGGCTGCTGCTGGGCGCGGTGGTGATCGGGCTCGGGACCGCGACCTTCGCTGCGCTGGGGCTGCTGCTGGGCGGGACGCTCAAGGCCGAGGTGGTGCTGGCGCTGGCCAACATCCTCTGGTTCGTGATGCTCGGGACCGCGAGCCTGGTGTTCATGTCCGACGATCTGCCGCGCGCGGTGAGCGTGATCGCGCGGATCATTCCCTCGGGTGCGCTGTCGGAGTGCCTGGATCGGGCGATGCGGACCAGCGTCGACTGGTACGGGCTGGCGGTGCTCGCCGGCTGGGGTAGTCTCGCGGGGTGGCTGGCCACCCGGTTCTTCAAGTTCGATTGAGTCCGAGCGCGTTTAACGACACGCTGTAGTAGGGCGGGTGACGGGCCGCTATAGGCCCCCGCTACGATCGGTGCGTGCTGTCTCGCGCCTTCCAGCGACTTGCCGACCTGTTCCCGATGCCCTCCCTGCGGGTGCAGCGGCTCATCGCGTTCCTGGTCATCCTGTCCCAGGCCGGAATCTCGGTGACCGGCGCGGTCGTCCGCGTCACCGCGTCGGGCCTGGGCTGCCCCACCTGGCCGCAATGCTTCCCCGGCAGCTTCGTGCCGACCGCGGTGGCCGAGGTGCCGGTGGTGCATCAGGTCGTCGAATTCAGCAATCGCATGCTGACTTTCGTGGTGACGCTGGCCGCGGCGGCGATCGTGCTCGCGGTCACCCGGGCGCGGCGGCGGCGTGAGGTGCTGGTGTACGCGTGGCTGATGCCCGGCGGCACCGTGCTGCAGGCCGTAATCGGCGGCATCACCGTGCGCACCGGGCTGCTGTGGTGGACCGTCGCGGTGCACCTGCTGGCGTCCATGCTGATGGTGTGGCTGGCGACGCTGCTGTGGGCCAAGGTCGGCGAACCCGACGACGGCATCGAGACCGTGCGGGTGCCGCGGCCGCTGCGGCTGCTCACCGTGCTGAGCGGTGTCGCGCTGACCGCCACCCTGATCGCGGGCACCCTGGTGACCGGCGCCGGCCCGCACGCCGGTGACAAGAGCGTCGAGAAGCCGGTCGAGCGTCTTCAGGTCGAGATCGTGACCCTCGTGCACCTGCACGCCGAACTGCTCGTCGCCTATCTCGCGCTACTGGTCGGTCTGGCCTGCGGTCTCGCCGCGATCGGGATGAACAAGACCATCCGCAATCGAATGATCCTGGTGATCGCCCTGGTGTGTGCGCAAGCGCTGGTCGGGATCATCCAGTACTTCACCCACGTACCCGCCGTACTGGTCGCCTTCCATGTGGGCGGGGCAGCCGCCTGCGTCGCCGCCACCGCCGCCATGTGGGCCGCCATGCACACCCGCGAACCGCTTCCGGCAACCGCCCCCGCAGCCGTGGGTCAGACCGCCGCGTAGTTCATCTACGCACGGCGGGGATGCCACCGGGTCGCGGGTGGGCCGCCGGCTCTCGACAGACCTGCGCCACAACGGTTTCAGCTACTCCGCCCGAACCCACCGTCTGGCCCGTCGATCGCTGAACATCAGCGCAGGAAGTGGGTGAGGGCGGCTCGGACGGCGGGTTGGCGGCGGTCGGCGTGGAGTTCGAGAAGGGCGGCTTCGGCGACCATGCCGATCCAGAGGCGGGCGGCCTGGGCGGGGCCCACATGCACACACTGCGAACGACAGCCGGGGAACTCGCCTACACCGACACCGGATCAGGCCCGGCGGTCGTACTCCTCCACGCCAACCTGCACGATCACCACGACTTCAACCCGATCATCCCGGCTCTCGAGGCGTCCCGCCGCGTGATCGCCGTCGACTGGCCCGGCCACGGCGCAGCCGCCCCGAACACCTCGGTCACCGCCGTGGGATTCGCCGACGCCCTGGCCGAACTCACCACCGCCCTGGACCTGAAACAAGCCGTCTACCTCGGAAATTCGGTCGGCGCGTTCACCGCGGCCCGCCTCGCCATCGACCACCCCGACCGCGTGGCCGGCCTCAGCCTCGTCAACGGCGGCGGTCTGATCCCCCGATCCCTGCTGACCCGGGCCTTCTATCGCGTCTATGGTTCCTCGGTCTTCGCCCGCCACCTGCTCCCCCGCAGCATCCGCGCCTACATGCGGCCCATGAGTCCCCACGACGAAGCCGTCGTCGACCGAGTTACGCGAAACGCCCGCACCGAAGTGGGCCGAGCCACTTACTCCTCCCTCTGGCGCAGCTTCGCCACCCCGGGCTACGACCTCACCCCTCACGCCGCCAAGATCACCGCCCCTACCCTGATCGTCTGGGACAGCCTCGACCCCATCGCCCGCCTCCACTACGGCAAACAAGCTCACCACCGAATCCTCGGCTCGGAACTCCGCATCCTCCCCACCGGCCACCTCCCCTTCTCCTCCGCCCCCACCGACTTCCTCGAAATCGTCCTTCCCTTCATCGAATCCGCGCTGACGCTGCGCGACAACGCCAGATAAATCCACTGGCCCGAGAAGACATCCGAGCCCTAGGTTCGCGTCGTGCCCGAACCCTCGAACACCGACGCCGACCCGACGACCGAACGATGCGCTCTGCTGCTCGCCGGACTTTCGGGCCAGTTCCCTCGTGAGCGAGCTGTCGAGTACCTCGATGACTGTGAGTCCGAGACTCGTGGAATCGCCATCGCACACGTGGATTTGTCGGTCCCCGGCGTGCGTGAACAGCTGACCCTCAGGGCCGCCGACCCAACCGAGGCGAAGGAGAACCGCAGCGCGGCCGCCGCGCGAACGCCTAGCGACGATTCAGAGTCGGTCGGCGGTGAGGATGTGGCCGTCGGCCCGTAGGGAGCGGTGTCTGCCTTCGATCTTCGCTTCCGCGGCCAGGGATTCGAGGTCGCGGTCGGCGGTGACGGTGAAGTCGCGGGCCGCGAGGAGGGTGGCGATGGCTTCCGGGGTCCAGGTGGAGCGTTGGGGTTCGCGGGCCATGGGGTTGGGGCGGCCGGACAGGGTCAGGATGAGTTGCATGACCTTGCGGCCGTAGCGGTATGCGCGGTTCGGTGTGGGGTAGGTGATGATCAGGCGGCTGGCGGGGGCGCTGCGGGTGGCGATCGCGGTTACCGTTTCAGCGACTTGGGCCGGGGTCAGGTAGGGGACGACGCCTTCCCAGATCCAGGTGGTGGGGCGGGATTCGTCGTGGCCGGCGCTGGTCAGGGCGGTGGCCAGGGAGTCCGTGGCGAAGTCGACGGGGACGAAGTGGATGTCGGCGACGGGCTCGCGGTCGGCCAGGCGAGCGCGTTTCTCCGCCTGCGAGGCGCGGTGGTCGACTTCGAAGACGGGGGTGCCGCGCAGTTCGGGCATTCGCCAGGCGCGGGCGTCCAAGCCCGCGCCGAGGATGACCAGTTGGGGGTTGGCGGCGGCGCGGACGGCGTCGTCGATGGCGATGGTGCGGACCGCGAGGACTTCGGCTGTGGCGGACAGCAATTCGTATTCCATCCGGGGACCGAACGAGGTGGGGACGGCATCCGATCGGACGAGGTCCACCAGTTCGCGTTCGGGGGCGGTCAATAGTTCGGTGGCGAGCGGGTCGGAGAATCGGCCGATGCCCAGTCGCCCGTCGGCGACGGCGCGGCCCTGGCAGACCAGGACCGCGGTCCGGCTCGCTGCACGCTCGGTCACGAGGTCATTATCGGTCCCCGGGCGCCGCTGCGCCGGTCGAGGCCGCGGCTGTCACGGCCATGGTGGCGTAGTCGATGGTGAAGCTGCCGCCCAGGGCATCGATGGCCGCGCCGATGCCGGCGGTGACGGCCGCGAGCGTCTCCGGCGGGGCCTGGGTAAGCGCGCCGTGCGTGGGGATCTGGTCGAGCCATTCGGCGCGGGTGTAGGTGCGCTGCCAATCGAATCGCCACTGTTCGGGTTCGGTGAAGCCGCCCGAGGTGCGAATTCCGTCGGCCACCTTGGTCAATATCGTCTGATAGATCTCCAGCGCCGGGCGGTCGGCCACCAGGGAGGCGGGCGATTCGGGCAGGAACTCCCGATAGACGGCGGCGAACGCGGCGGTCGCCGCGGGCGGCAGCTGCGGCACATGCCAGAACACCGCCAGCGGGCCGCCCGGACGCAGCGACTCGGCCGCCCGCACCGCGCCCGCGACGGGATCGACCCAGTGCCAGGCGGTTCCGGAGATGACCGCGTCGAAACTGCGCCCGGCCCGATCCCATTGCTCGAAGGTGCCGATCTCGACCGCGATGCCGGTACCACGCGCGAAATCGGCCATGCGGATGTCGGGTTCCACCCCGAGCACCGCGCATCCGGCGTCACGGAACTGGCGGGCCTCGATGCCGGTGCCGCACCCCACATCGAGCACCTGGCGGCCCGGGGCGGCCGCCAGCACGGCCTCGATCAGCGCGGTGGGATAAGGCGGCCGGGTGCGGTCGTAGCGGGCGGCGTCGACACCGAAGGATTCGGCCACCTGACGGTGTCGATGGGGACTCTGATCGGCGGATTCAGACTCTGCGGACGGTAGAGTGACCATGCGCCCACTCTAAGTGGGCACTCGCCCACTCGGCAAGGGTCGTGGGCCGGATCGACACGAAGGAGAACGCGGGTGCCCACCGGGGTCGCCATTCGCGACGCACGCGAGCAGTTGTTCGACGCCGCCGAGCGAATCCTGTCGCGAGAGGGGCCCAGTGGGCTGACGAGCCGGGCGGTGACCGCCGAGGCGGGATGTGCGAAGGGCGTGCTGCACAGACATTTCGCCGACTTCGACGGATTCCTCGCCGAACTGGTCGAGGATCGCACCGCGCGGGTCGAACGGCTCGGCGCGGACCTGTGCGACAGGGCCGGGAACGGGGCCGTCACCAGCAATCTCACCGAGGCATTGACCGGCGTGTTCGAGACCGTCGCGGTGGCCATCGTCAGCCTGGTCTGCTATCGCGACGCGCTGCGGTCGCGGCTGCGCGAGAGCCGCCCGAACGGTATTCCGATCTTGTTCGAGGCGACCGAATCCCTTGCCGCATACCTGGCCGAGGAAGCCCGCATCGGCCGCATCGCCGCCGGTGCCGATACCGAACTGCTGGCCCGCACGCTCATCGGCTCGGCGCATCTGCTCTTCGCGGACCGCACCGCGACGCGGCCGGATACCGGTGCGGTGCACACCATGGTGCGGGCCACGCTGGGCGGGGCCCTGACGGGATGAGCCGACGAGACGCCGACGGGTGAAAGTCTCACGGCGAGACCACCCTTGACACTCTCGCATTATGACGGGAGTTTTGCTCCTGTAGTTCAGGTCACCCGCAGGAAAGGTCTCCCACCGCAGTGAGCAACGAGCACGCCACCCTGTCCCCCGCCGAGGTCGTCAACGCGCTGTGCGCCGAATGGCTCACCGGCACACCCGAATCGATTGCCGAGTTCTTCACCGAGGATGCGGTTTACCACAACATTCCGATGGATCCGTTCGTCGGCAAGGCCGCGATCCTGGAGTTCCTGCGCGGGTTCATCGGCGCGTTCGGCGGAATCGAGTTCTCGATCCACCATCAGGCCGTCACCGGGAACATCGTGCTCAACGAGCGCACGGATCGATTCAGCCTGGGCGAGAACAAGGTCGAGCTGCCGGTCACCGGCGTGTTCGAGGTGCGCGACGGGAAGGTCGCGGCGTGGCGGGACTACTTCGACATGGCCCCGTTCGCGGCCATGCAGGCGGGCGCCTAGCGGTCAGAAGCTCTGCCAGGAGGGCTTGTTCGCGACCGCGAAACGGTAGTAGTCGACAGCCTTCAGATTCGCCGCGGCGGCCGGGTCGACGATGACGGTGACGTGCGGGTGCATCTGCAGGATCGAGGCCGGGCAGAACGCCGAGACCGGGCCCTCCACGGCGGCGGCGACCGCCTCGGCCTTGCCGTCGCCGGTGGCGATCATCAGCAGATGGTCCGCGTCGCTGATGGTTCCGAGGCCCTGGGTGAGCACGTGGGTGGGCACCTGCGCGAGGTCGTCGTCGAAGAAGCGGGCATTGTCCTCGCGGGTCTTCGGGGTCAGGGTCTTCACGCGGGTACGCGAGCGCAGCGAGGAGCCGGGCTCGTTGAAGCCGAGGTGGCCATTCGCCCCGATGCCCAGGATCTGCACCGAGATCGGGCCGTTCGCGGCGATGGCGCGCTCGTAATCGGCCGCGGCGGCGGGGATGTCGGCGGCATTGCCGTCGGGGCTGTGCACGTCGGCGTCGGCGAAGTCGACGTGGGCGGTGAACTCGTCGCGGATGAACCGGCGGTAGGACTGGGGGTGCCCGGGCGGCAGGCCGATGTACTCGTCGAGCAGGAACGCCTGCACCCCGGCGAAACTCAGCCCCTCCTCCCGGTGCTGCCGGATCAGCTCCCGATACGCACCCAGCGGCGAGGACCCCGTGGCCAGACCGATGGCGCGGGCTCCGCGGCGGACGTGGTCGGCCATGATGCGGCCGGCCAGGACACCCGCCTCGGCGGCATTGTCGGTGATCACGAGTTCCATATCGCTCCGTTCTCGTACACGCTCACGGGGTCCAGGAAGTGGTCGGTGACCAGCAGGTCGGCGCGCATCCCCGCCGACAGCGCGCCGAGATCCCCGGCCAGGCCGAGCAGCCGGGCGGGGGTGGCGCAGGCGGCGGTCACGGCCGCGGTCAGGCCGACACCGGCCTGGAAGACGGTGCGGCGCAGGACATCCGACGCGGTGGCGGTGCCACCGGCGATCGGCCCCTCACCGTGTGGGTCGTAGATGCGGGAGACGCCGTCCTTCACGACGACGTCCAGACTGCCCAGCTGGTAGCGGCCGTCGGGCTGGCCCGCGGCGGCCATCGCATCGGTGATGAGGGCCAGATTGTCGGGGCCGATGGTGTCGAAGACCATGCGCACGACCCCGTCGGCCAGATGCACGCCGTCACCGATCACCTCGGCCACCACGTCCCCGCGTCCGGCGGCGGCCATGGCGGCGGTGAGGAAATTGGCGTCGCGGTGCGCCAGCTCGGGCATGGCATTGAACAGGTGGGTGATCGACACCCGCCGGCCGCGCCGCAGCGCGTGCACCGACCGTGCGTAATCGGCGACGGTGTGTCCCAGGGAGAGAATCACGTTCGCGTCGGCGAGTACGCTGGCGACCTTGTCGAAGTTGGCGGTTTCCGGGGCCACGGTCACCGACAGGATGCGCCCGCCCGCGTAGTCCAGCAGCCGCTCCAGCATGGCCGGATCACCGGGCAGGATGCGGTCCGGGTCGTGGGCCCCGCGCCGGTGCTCACTGATGAACGGGCCCTCCAGATGGATTCCGGCGAGCAGTCCCGCGTCCACAGCGGTGCCGAGCACGTCGATGCGGTCGCGCAGTTCGGCTTCGGTGGCCGACACCAACGAGGCGACCAGGGTGGTGGTGCCGCGCCCGCGGTGGTAGCGGGCAGCGGCGGCCACGCCCGCGGCATCGGTGTCGGGGAAGCCGAATCCGCCGCCGCCGTGGCAGTGCACGTCGATCAACCCCGGCAGGATGATCGGCGACTGGTCGTCGGCCTCCGGCAGCTCACCGTCGAATTCCGCTGCCGGACCGACATAGTCGAGAAAAGGACCGTCGAACGACACCACCCCGTCGGCGAGCTCGCCCACCTCGGTGAGTGTGACGACCCGGCCGCGCAGGGTGGTCCTCACGTATCCGCCCCCAGGGCGGCTCGCGCGGCCGATAAGGCGTCCGCGGCGGTCCGAGCCGACAGCACCGCCGCCGCGGCGGCTTCACAGTGGGCCCGAGTCACCGACGCGAGCCGGGCGCGCACCCCGGCGAGGGAGCGCGGCGCCATGGACAGCGTCTCGACTCCGAGACCCACCAGCACACAGGCGAAGTCGGGATTGGACGCGGATTCCCCGCAGACCCCGACCTTCACGCCCTGCTTCGCGGCCCCGGCCACCGCCAGGGCGATGGTCGCGGCCAGCGCGGGCTGCCACGGATCGTGCAGCGCCGCCACCGCCGCGGACATCCGGTCCGCGCCGAACAGGTACTGCGACAGGTCGTTGGTCCCGACGGAGAAGAACTCCACCTCCGCCCCGAGCTGCTCGGAACGCAGTGCGGCGGCGGGAATCTCGATCATGATGCCGGGCGTCTCGAGCCCGGCCTCGCGGGCGCGGGCGGCGAAGTAGGCCGCCTCCTCCACGGTGGCGACCATGGGCGCCATGACCTTGACCGGGGTCCCGGTCTGCTCGACCGCGGCCTCGATCGCGGCCAGCTGGCCGAGCAGCGTCCCCTCATCGACGCTGCTCAACCGCAGTCCACGCACACCCAGCGCCGGGTTCTCCTCGTCCGGCAGGTCGAGGTACGGCAGCGGCTTGTCCGAGCCCGCGTCGAGGGTGCGGACGATCACGGGCCGGTCGCCCATGACACGGAAGATCTGCGCGTATTGCTCGGTCTGCTCGGCCACGGTGGGCGCGGATTTCCGGTCCAGGAACAGGAATTCGGTCCGGAACAGGCCGACACCCTCGGCCCCGAGTTCGACGGCGAGCCGCGCATCGGCGGCGGAGCCGACATTGGCTAGCAGCGGCACCGCGTGGCCGTCGGACGTGCGCCCCGGACCGGTCGGCACGTCCGCCTGACGCGCCCGAAAAGCCGCGACTTCCTGGCGACGGGCCGCGCTCGGCTCGAGCTCCACCACACCGCCGGTCCCGTCCAGCACGATCTCGGTGCCCTCGGCGATCCCGACCGCCTGCGGCGCGGCGACCACGGCCGGAATGCCCAGGGCCTTGGCCAGAATCGCGGTATGCGAGGTGGGCCCGCCCGCCACCGTGAGCAGTCCGATCACCCGCTCCGGATCCAGCGTCGCGGTGTCCGCGGGTGCGAGATCCTGGGCGGCGAGAATGAAAGGCGTTGTGCTGTCCGGGATTCCGGGCGGATCCACACCCAGCAGTTCCGCGACCACCCGCTGCCCCACGTCGCGCAGGTCCGCGGCCCGTTCGGCCATCATCCCGCCGAGCGCGGTGAGCTGTTCCCCGAAGTGCGCGACCGCCTTGGTGACGGAGTGCGCGGTCGGCGTCCCGCCCCGGATCTCGGCGCGCACCTGGTCCAGCAGGGCCGGGTCGGCGGCCAGCGCGGAGGTCATGAACAGGATGTCGGCCGCGGGCCCGGCGGCCTCGAGCGCCTGCGCGGAGTACCGTCCCGCGACGGTCTCGAAAGCGGTTTCCGCGCGCGCGATCTCGGCCTCGACGTCGCTCCCGGGTGCGTCGTCCGGGCTGGTGGCGGGCGCGGCGGCCAGCCACTTCACCGATCCGATCGCGATCCCGGGGGCGGCGGCGACGCCGCGCACCTCACGCGTCAAGATCTGTCTCCAGCATCGAGACCAGCTTATCGAGGGCCGCCTCGGAACCCTCCTCGGCGTGCAGGGTGACGGTGTCTCCCTGTTCGGCGCCGAGGGTCATGATCTGCAGCAGCGAGTTGGCGGCGACGGGATCCTTGCCCTCCTTCGAGATCTTCACGGGCACACCGGCCTCCCCGGCGGCCTTGGCGAACAGGGCAGCGGGCCGAGCGTGCAGTCCGGTCTTCGCGGCGATGACGGCGGTTCGGGTGATCATGCTGCGATGTTCTCCTTCTCGATCTCGGACTCGTCCGGTTCCCGGCCGGGTGTCGGCAGGTTCCAGCGCTTGATGATGAAGCTGAAGGTGACGTAGTACAGCGCCGCGTACCCGAGTCCGATCGGGATCAGCAGCAGCGGATGGGTGGCCTTGCCGAAGTTCAGCAGGTAGTCGATGGCGCCGGCCGAGAAGGTGAATCCGTCGTGGATGCCCAGCGCGTTGGTCAGCGCCAGCGCGGATCCGGTGAAGAGGGCGTGGAGCAGCAGCAGCGGCCACGCCACGAAGATGAACGAGAACTCCAGCGGCTCGGTGATTCCGGTGAGGAACGCGGTCAGACCGGTGGACAGCATGATGCCGCCGATCATCTTGCGGTTCTCCGGGCGCGCGTGCCGCCAGATGGCGATGGCCGCGGCGGGCAGGCCGAACATCATGATCGGGAAGAAGCCGGTCATGAAGGTGCCCGCGGACGGGTCCCCGGCCAGGAAGCGCGGGATGTCGCCGTGGGCGCCGTTGTAGTCGCCGATCACGAACCACACCACCGAGTTGATGATGTGGTGCAGGCCCAGCGGCAGCAGCATGCGGTTGGCGAAGCCGAACACGCCGCCACCGGCGATCGAGTTCTCGGCGACGGTGGTGCCCAGCCAGGTGAGCGCGGCATTGAAGGCCGGGTAGATGAACGACATGAGCACGCCGATGACGACCGCGGCGCACGCGGTGAGGATGGGCACCAGGCGGCGACCGGAGAAGAAGCCGAGGTAGTCGGGCAGCTGGGTGCGGTGAAAGCGGGTCCACAGCGAGGCCGCGGTCAGACCCATGACGATGCCGCCGAGGAC
>NZ_JBHWHH010000103.1:0-26974 GCF_042732555.1 Nocardia sp. NPDC059764 | reverse complement strand
GCTCGAGACCGAGTGTGTCCAGTTCCCCGTCGAGATACGCCGCACGGCACGCCTGCCGCTGAATCTTGCCGCTGCTCGTCTTCAAGATGGTCCGGGGCCGGATCAGCACGATATCGTGAATGGGTATCTCGTGTTCCGCACCAACTGCATTCCTTATGACAGTACGGATTTCGCCCATCTCGTCGATATCGTTCGCGACGACTTCGGCAACCAGGACCAGCCGCTCCCCCGCATCGCCCGCCGCCACGGAGAACGCCGCGACACAGCCCGGTCGCACGGAGCCGTGTGCGGTCTCGGCGGTCAGCTCGATGTCCTGGGGGTAATGATTGCGGCCGTCGACGATCAGCAGGTCTTTGCTGCGTCCCGCGACGAAGAGTTCACCCTGATCGAGGAATCCGAGATCTCCGGTTCGGAGGAACCCGCCCCGGCCGTCGAGGAGCGTCCCGCCGAACACCTCGGCGGACGTGTGCTCGTCGTTCAGATATCCCGCCGCCACGCTGTCGCCGGCTACCCAGATCTCGCCGATCTCGCGATCACCGCATTCGACCCGGCGTTCCGGGTCGACGATCGAGACAGTGACACCGCGTGGCGGAATCCCGGCCCCCACCACCTCGCGGGACACCGCCGCGGCGGCGCCGGCGGGATTCGGCGTCACCGTCGGTGCGCGATCGACCGGCGTGCCCGTCACCAGCAGGGTCGCTTCGGCCAAACCGTAGACCGGCTGGAAGGACTCGGGCCGGAAACCCGACCGCTCGAACACATCCGAGAATCGGCGAAGGGTGCCCGCCCGCACCGGCTCCGCCCCGTTGAACGCCACCCGCCAGCGGCTCAGGTCGAGCTGCGCGGGCAGATCCGCGGTGACCCGCCGCATGCACAACTCGTAGCCGAAGTTGGGCCCGCCGCTGCTGTGCGCGCGAAAATGCGATACCGCGCGCAGCCATCGTTCCGGCTTCTGCAGAAAGTGCAAGGGCGAGAACAACACCGAACTGGTCCCAACGTACACCGTCTGCAGCACCGGTCCGATCAGACCCATGTCGTGATACATCGGCAGCCAACTGACGAACATCGAACCGTCCCAGGACGCCACCCGTTCCGGGGTGTGGTCCATGGCTTCGGCGATAACCCGCTGGTTGTGCAGCAGATTGCGATGGGTGACCATCACGCCCCGGGGCGCGCTCGTCGAACCCGAGGTGTACTGCAGAAAAGCCACCGTATCCGGACCCACCCCCGGATCGACCCAGTTCGCCGCGCACTCACCGGGAATCTCCTCGGTCGCGATCCAGCGCAGGGCCGCCAGCTCCGGCAATTGCTCGACCACCGCACGGAGTGCGTCGATGACCGCGCGGGTAGTGAGCACCACCTGTATGTCGGCATCCGCGATGACCTGCCGCAACCGGCGCAACGCCCGATCGACCTCGTGCATGCGCGGCAGCGGGGCGGGCACCGCCACCACGGCGCCGGCGAGGCAGCCGAAGAAGCCCGAAATGAACTCGAGTCCAGGCGGATACAGCAGCAGCGCGCGCCGATGCCCGAATCCCTCGGCCTGCAACCAGGCCCCGACCGCCAGGGCCCGGCGCTCCAGCCCGCCGTAGCTCAATTCGTCGATGCCACCGGTGATATCACCGGTCTCCAGGAAGCGGTAGGCGATACCGGAGCCCTGCTCGGCCCTGCGGAGCGGCAGCAGATCCAGAAATGAACCGTACATAGGTGAATCCCCCGTCGCGCTGTGAGAGGAACCGATGCTCACTCGGTCTCCCCATGTGGTTGCACGTCCGCGTCGAGCAGGCGGAGCAGTTCCGCCATACTCTCGTCGAAGCTCGGATCGTGCGGGTCCGGCTCATCGGTCGCCCCCGCCTCCCCATCGGCGGGGCCGTTCGAAAGATAATGTGCCATCAACTCTATTGTGGGATAGTCGAATACGACACCTACCGGTACTCGCACACCGAGCCATTCACTGAGCTCGGAGGCCATCCGCACGCCCTGCAGGGACGTCAGCCCGAGCTCCGCGAACGGCACGGCGATATCGATCTCGGCGGGCCGCACGTCGAGCATCTCCGCAATGGTGTCGATGAACCAGGAACGGATCTCTTGCTCACGATGCATGGGATTCCTCGTCTCCGCCGGCGAGCCAATAGTGCTGTCGCTGGAATGCGTAGGTGGGCAGATCCACGGCGCGACGCCGACCGAAGATGCCCGCCCAGTCGACTCGGACTCCGCGAATCCAGGCGTTCGCGCTGTCCTCGAGCGGACGGTCTTCATCGGTGACGTCTTCCGCCGCATCGTCTTCCGCGAGACCGTTCACCGCGGCACGGCCGGTCAGCAGACCGGCCGCGGAATCGCCCTTTGTCAATGCGTGCAGACCGGCGACGAGCTCGTCACGGTCACGGCCGAGGACCACCGCCCGGTAGTCGAATGCCGCCCGCGTCGTCGCCAGCGACCAGCCGATATCGGCCGGATCCAGTGCGGGATGCCACTCGACATGAGCGAGCAGATTCCCGGCCTGCGCGGCCAAGGCGGCGGCGCTCCGACCCGAGAGGACCCACGGCACGAGCGGCAACCCCGCCGGACCCGGGAAGGCACCGAATGCTGGCGCCTCGGCCGGGTTCTCGGGCGGAGCCTGTTCGAGAATCACGTGTGCGTTCGTACCGCTGATCCCGTAGGACGACACCGCGGCGCGGCGCGGCCAGTCATTGACCGGCCACGGCTGCGCCTCGGTGACCAGCCGCACGCCGCCGCCCGACCAGTCCACGTGTGGGCTGGGCTCATCGACGTGCAGTGTCGAAGGCACTGTCCCACAACGCATCGCCTCAACCAATTTGATCATGCCGGCCACGCCCGCCGCCAACTGTGTGTGTCCCATATTCGATTTGATCGAACCCAGCAACAAGGGCCGCTCCGGCGATCGGTGCCGCCCGTAGGTCGCCGCGAGCGCGCGCGCCTCGACCAGATCCCCCAGCGGGGTGCCGGTGCCGTGCCCCTCCACCACATCCACCTCGGTCGCGGTCAGCCCGGCATCGGATAGCGCCGTGCGGATCAACTGCTGCTGCGCCAACCCGTTCGGTGCCATCAGCCCGTTCGACGCGCCGTCCTGATTGACCGCCGACCCGCGCACCACCGCCAGCACCTCATGTCCCAGACGACGCGCATCCGACAATCGCTCCAGCACCAGCATGCCCACGCCCTCGGCGAAGATCGTGCCGTCGGCACCCGCCGCGAACGACTTCACCCGCCCATTCCCGGCCAGCCCGAGACCGCCGTCGAGCAGGACGAACACACCCGGGGTCGCGAGCACCGAACAACCTCCGGCCAATGCCAGCGAACATTCGCTCGAACGCAGCGCGCGCACCGCCAGATGCACGGCCACCAAGCCCGACGAACACGCGGTATCCAGGCTCAGCGCCGGACCCTTCAGGCCGAGCCCGTAGGAGATCCGCCCGGAGGCCAGCGCCGAGACATTTCCGGTCAGGAAGTGGGCACCGGAGTCGGCCGCGAATCCCCCCGACGCCGCCAGCGATCCATATCCCTGGTCGTTGCCCGCACCGAGGTAGACGCCGGTATCGCTGCCGCGGAGCGACCGAGGGTCGATGCGGGCGCGTTCGACCGCCTCCCACGCGGCCTCCAGCACGAGCCGCTGCTGCGGATCCATGGCCAGCGCTTCCCGCGGGCCGATGCCGAAGAATTCCGCATCGAAATCGCCCGGCGCGCTGAGGAAACCGCCTGACCGGCTCCGCACCTTCGCGAAATCGACGGGGCCGGCGCCCTTGCGGATCAGCCGATCCCAGCCACGATCGACCGGCCAGTCCGTGATGAGATCCCGGCCGTCCACGACGGCATCCCAGAGCTCCCGGGGTGATTCGATTCCCCCCGGGTAGCGGCAGGACATCCCGATGATCGCGATCGGCTCTCGCGCCCTTGCTTCCACCTCGCGCAAACGCTGCCGCGTCTTCTGCAGGTCTTTGACAGCCTTCTTCAAATAGTCGCGGAGCTCGTCCTCGCGCACTGTCGAGACCTCTCAGTTCAGTCGAGTATCGGATCCGAGCGGTCCAGATACTCGAACATGGCATCGTCTTCGTCGAAATCAATGTCTTTTTCCGGATCCATCTCTCGACTCGCCATGGCAACCGCCGGCAGGTTCGCTCGAACCCTGCGGAGCATCTCTTCCATCCGGTCCGCGAGCGTTTCCAATGCCTGCTCGTCGAGATCCTCGAGCAGCGACGGATCCGCGAGCGTGTCCAGTCCGCTGAGGATTCGGGCCGCGGGATCGACGTCCGGGGTCAGTTCCGCGCGGAGGAACCGAGCCAGTTCGGCCGGGCTGGGATGATCGAAGACGACGGTCGCCGCCAGTTTCGTACCGATGGCGGTTTGCACCCGGTTGCGGAATTCGACCGCGCCCAGTGAGTCGAATCCCAGATCCGCGAACGCGGAGTCGGCGGGGATGTCGTCGGGCGACCCGTGCCCGAGCACCGCGGCCGCGTGCGCTCGAATCATGGTGAGCAGCAACCGTTCCCCATCGGAGCGGTGCAGCCCGCTCAGCTCGGAGCGCAGAGTCGAGGCCCGGTTCGGATCGCTGTCAGCAGCGCGCCGGGTGACCCGGAGCAATCCGCGCAACAGCGGCGGTATGTCGTCGATATCGGTAATTCGCCCTCGGATCGCGTCCAGCTCCATCCGGGCCGGCACCGTCGCGGCCAGGCCCGTCGCCAGCGCGGCATCGAACATGGCCAGTCCCTCGATATCCGATATCGGAGCGAAACCGCTGCGCCGCATTCGCTCGAGGTCGACCGCCCGCAGGTGCCCGGTGATTCCGGTGGCCCGTTCCCAGAAGCCCCACGCCAGGGATGTGCCCGGAAGACCCGATCGCTGCCGGTGCTGTGCCAGGCCGTCCAGAAAGGCATTTGCCGCAGCGTAATTGGATTGGCCCGGACTGCCGAGCACACCGGCCACCGACGAGTACATGACGAACGCGTCCAATGGCAGTTCACGGGTCGCCTCGTGCAGGTTCCAGGCCGCGTCCACCTTGGGCAACAGCGCCCGCTCGACATGACCCGGGGTCTGCGCCGAGAAGACCGCATCGTCCACCACACCGGCCACATGCACGACCGCCCTCAGCGGATGTGCCGGATCGATCCCCGCGACCAGGGCGCGCACCGCGTCGCGATCTGACATATCACAGGCGACCACCGCCGCTCGCGCGCCCAAAGCCGAAAGTTCCGACACCAATTCACCGGCTCCCGGGGCCGCCGGACCCCGGCGTGAGGTGAGCAGCAGTCGACGCACGCCGCGCTCGGCCACCAGATGCCGGGCCAGCAGACCACCCAGACCGCCGGTACCACCGGAAATCAACACCGTGCCGGCCGGATTCGCTCGCGCGGGCAACGCCAGCACCTGCTTCCCGACATGCCTGGCCTGGCTCAGGTGCCGGCACGCCTCCGGTGCCTGGCGCGCATCCCACACCGTCACCGGTACCGGTCGCAGCACCCCGTTTCCGAACAGCTCCGCCAGCTCCACCAGCATCTCGTGGATCCGGTCGGGTCCGGCCTCGGTCAGTAGGAACCTGCGATACTCCACGCCGGGATACCGAGCCGCGATCAGCTCGGGGTCGCGGGTATCGGTGACACCCATTTCGATGAATCGGCCACCGCGGCACAGCAATTCCAGCGAAGCGTCGATCTTGTCGCCGGCCAGCGAGTTGAGAACCACATCGACGCCCGCACCACCGGTGGACCGCAGGAACTCCGCCGCGAAATCGACGCTGCGCGTATCACCGATCCGATCATCGGCAAAACCCTGGTCGCGCAATACATTCCATTTCGGAACGCTCGCCGTCACATAGAGATCCAAGCCCCAGTGCCGCGCCAACTGCACCGCGGCCATGCCGACACCACCGGTGGCCGCATGCACCAGTACGGTATCCCCCGGAGACGCCGACGCCAGATCCCGCAGTGCGTAGAGCGCGGTCGCGAACACCACGGGCACACCGGCCGCTTCCTCGAAGGACAGCTCCCCGGGAATCCGAACCATCATCCGCTGGTCGGCCACTACCGTCGTGCCGATGCCGGCGAAGATGCCCATCACCCGGTCACCCGGCCGCAGATCCACCACATCGTCGGCCACTTCGAGCACCACACCCGCGCCTTCGCTACCGACCGGGGTGTTCGGCACCGGGTACATCTCCAGCACGATCAGCACATCACGGAAGTTCAGACCCGCTGCCCGCAATCCGACCCGAACCTGCCCCGGACCCAACTCGGCCTTCGCCGAATCCTGCGGTACGACAACCATATTGTCGCCGTGCAGGGTGCCGCGCCCCCGGGTCGCCAGCCGCCAGTCACCGTCCGCGGTGACCAGTTCCGCCGACCCGAGGACATCCGCCGCGACCGGCGTCAGCCGTGGCACCAGCAGCGCCCCGCCCCGCACGGCGAGCTGCGTTTCGCCGCGTCGCGCGACCGCGGCGGCGACCGCGGCACGGTAGTCGGTCCGATCCCCGGCATCGACCAGCAGGATCTGTCCGGGATGCTCGTTCTGGGCACTGCGGACCAGCCCCCACACGGCAGCGCCCACCAGGTCTCGGACGTCCTCCACGCGGTGCGCCGAGACGGCCCCCGACGTCACCACCACGATCGATGCCGACTGCTCCCGCAACAGACTCCGTAACCGGCCCAGCACCTCGCACACGCCGGCCCGGACCCCGCTGCCACCGTCCGCATCGACGCCCGGGAAAAAGCAGCGGACGACCATGTATTCGCGGCCATCGACCGCATACCGTTCCGGCGGCAGCCCGTTATCGTCCGGCTCTGTTGTCCATTCACCCTGCGGTACAACAGCTTCGGAATCAGAACCGTCGAGCCAGCCGGTCGTGAACAGGGAATCGTCACCTGGAGAACGCCGTGCCGCAACGCCGAACGATTCGGATGCGACCCCCCGCACCGTCAGCGCGCCCACCCGCGCGACCGGCCGACCCGCCGGATCGGACACCTCGAGCTCGATCCGGTCGGCGGCGCCGAGCCGCAATCGCACCCGCAGAGCGGTCGCACCGACGGCCGCCAACGAGACATCCGCCCAGGCGAACGGCAGGCGAATCTCGGCGGTGTCCTGCCCGGCACCGAGAGCGCCGGTGACCAGCAACGCGTGCAGGGCCGAATCGAGCAGTGCCGGATGAATCCCGAAGCCCCGCGCCTGCTCCCGGGCCTGCTCGGGCAGACTCACCTCGGCGAACGTCTCATCGCCCCGGCGCCACACCGACTTCAGCCCCTGAAAGGCGGGCCCGTACTCATAACCGGCCGCGGCCAGATCCCCGTACACATCATCGAGCCGCATGGCTGTCGCTCCCACCGGCGGCCATGCCGACGAGTCCGCCGCGACGCTGAAACCCGCGCCTGAGGAACGTAATTCGCCCACCGCGTGGCACACCCACGCCGCATTCGAACCGTGCCCGGAACGCTGGGGCCGCGAAAACACCGATACCGGGCGCGTGTGCGACCCCGCGGCATCGTCGACCACGACCTGCAACTCCACCGCATCCGAGTCCGGCAGCACCAGGGGCGCCTGCAGGATCAGTTCCGCCAGCTCCGGCGCATCCACCAAACCTCCGGCATGCAAGGCCAATTCCACGAAGGCCGTGCCCGGCAGCAAGGTCGCGCCGGCCAGCCGATGGCCCGCCAGCCACGGGTGGGTCCGCAGCGACAACCGGCCCGATAGCAACAACCCGCCCCGCTGCGCCGGACTCACCACCGTGTCCAGCAGTGGATGGCCCGCGGACCACGATCCGGCCGCGACGGCGTTCGCGCGCTGATCGAGCCAGAAGGTTTTCCGCTGAAACGCGTAGGTCGGCAATCCCACCCGCCGCGCGCCGGATTCCGCGAACGCCGCCTGCCAATCGACTTCCATGCCGAGGACGAACGCCTCGGCGACAGCGGTGACGAAGGCCGCGTCCGCGTCCCGGGTCGGCCGTAGCATCGGCACGACAGCCGGTGCCGACGGGTCTTCGGCCGTCCCCGGAAGTGTCTCCCGGACCATGGCGGAAAGCGCTGTGCCAGGACCGATTTCAAGAAAGTAGCCGATGTCGCCGCGCCGACCCAGATAGTCGGCACCCGACATGAATCGGACCGGATCGCGCAGCTGCCGAACCCAGTAGTCGGGTGTGCGGAGCCGGGCGGGGTCCGCCGGCTCCCCGGTGAGGTTGGAGATGATGCCGATATCCGGCGCGTGATAGGTCAGGTCGCGGCAGACCGCGGCGAAGGCGGGCAGGACCGGGTCCATCTGCCGGGAATGGAAGGCGTGGCTGGTGCGCAGTCGTTTCGATTCGGTTCCGGCGACCGCCAGCATCTGCTCGAATTCGCCGACCGCGTCGTCGTCACCGGAAACGACAACGGCGGTGGGCGCGTTCACCGCCGCAATGCCGAGCCGATCACCGTATTCCGCCAGCAAGGCCGCGACATTATCCGCTGTCGCCGATACCGCCAGCATGGCACCGCCCGGCGGCATGGATTGCATGAGCCGCCCGCGTGCGGCTACGAGCGTGCAGGCATCGGGCACCGACAAGACGCCGGCGATATGGGCGGCCGTGATCTCGCCCAGCGAATGACCCAGCGCATGATCCGGTCGCACGCCCCAGGATTCGAGCAAACGGAACAGTGCCACTTCCACCGCGAACAAGGCCGCCTGCGTATACGCCGTCTGGTGCAGCAACTCGGCGGCATCCGAACCTGGGTCGGCGAAGATCACTTCCCGGAGCGGGACCTCGAACGCTCCGTCGAATCGGGCACAGATTTCGTCGAAGGTCGCGGCATAGATCGGATAGACCTCGGCCAACCGCCGGCCCATACCCGCCGACTGACTGCCCTGCCCCGGAAAAAGAAAGACCGTCCCGCCATTGCCCGCGGCCCGACCGGTGACCACTCCCGGTGCGGAATCACCCCGCACCAGCGCGGTCAGGCCGGTAACGAGCTCATCCCGGTCCCGACCCAGAACAACTGCCCGATAATCGAACACCGATCGTGTGGTCACCAGCGAATAGCCGATATCCACCGGATCCAGGCCAGGATGCCGCTCCACATGAGCAAGCAACTTCCCGGCCTGCGCGACCAACGCCGCGGCGCTCGTACCCGAAATCACCCACGGAACAGGGCCCCGCGCGGGCTCCGCCGTCTTCGTCATCGGCACCCTCTCCTATCGGCGCGCAGTGCCCTCTGCGGCGGCGGCCCCGCCAACTCCAAGAAGGTCGACACCCAATCCGCGAGCAACGATTCCGCGCCGGCCACATCGATTCGAGTGGGGTGATAGATCAGCCGGAAGGCCAGGTCGGCCCCGGGAATCACCATTGCCCAGATGGGCAGATTCGACCGTAGATGAACATCGACATCCTCGAACGAGACATCGGCGAAGCCGACCTCCATACCGCCGAAGGTATGCACCGCGACCGCCACGGCGGACTCGAACAGTGGATGTCCGTCGGGTATCTCCGACCAATTCGCGAGAGCCGGTGGTGCGACATGCTCGAACCGCCGGATCGATGTGACGCGGGCTTGAAGTCGACGCAGCCGCTCCCCCGCCGGAACCGACGGATCGACGGCGATGCGCAGCGGCAGCACATTCGAGAACGCGCCGGCGATCTGCTCCATTCCGGCCGTGGGACCGAATCGCCCGGACAGCGCCACTCCAATCGTGACGTCCGAATCTCCGCAGTGGCGGCCGACCACGCCCGCCCACGCCGCATAGGCCACCGTCGCCAAGGTGACACGCTGCGAGCGCAGGGTTTCGACCACCGCCGCGGACTGCTCGGTGCTGAGCTCGACGGCGACGACCGGCTGCGCACGCTCCGCCTCCGAGACCGCGGAGGTGCGGCCGGGATGAATCGCCGGCAGCGCATTGGGCACCGCGCCGCGCAGTTCGTCCCGCCAAAATGCTTCCGCGGGAGCATAATCCAGCTCCTGAACCCAGGAGATGTATTCGCGGAACGACCGCGCGGCGGTCAGCGTTCGGCGCCGACCCGATTTCAAGCCCTGATACAGGGCGGCCGTTTCCGCGAGGACCATCGCGAAGGAGGTGCCGTCGAGTATCAGCCGGTGATGCGTCCACACGATGCGGTGCCGGTCGTCGGACACCTTGACGACCGTCATCCGAGTGAGCGGAGCCGAGGCCAGATCGAAGCCGCGCAGGCGATCCTGCGCGATGAACTCGGCCTCGCGGGCCGCCGCCTCGCCGCGATCCAGCGCGGTCGCGTCTTCGACGAGGAACGGTATGGTCGCGTGACTGCGCACCACCTGCACGGGCTCGGATCGCGCGTTCCACGCGATCGATGTGCGCAGGGCGGGGTGCCGATCGACGACCCGCTGCACGGCGTCGCGAAACAAGTCGACATCGAGCGGGCCCACCAACGTCGCCACCAGCTGTTCGAGGAACAGGCCGGGATCCTCGAGGACGTGGCGCAGCACCTCGTGCTGTACCGGCGACAACGGATGGATGTCCTCGATCTCGTTGGCGGTCAACAGTATTCCCGGCTGCGCTCCGCTCAGTTGGTCAGCGATTTCGGTGAGCTCCGCGATGGTGAACTCCGCCAGCGGGTCCGCTTCGCCGACCGGCTGCGCCGCCCGCACCTCGTCGGTGGCATCGGCGAGCGGAGGCTCGCCGCCGACGCCGGACAGCGACCGCTCGTACACCGCTCGTGCCAGCAAGCGAATCGTCTGATTCTCCAACAGGTCCTGGGGTTCGATCTCCGCCCCGGATTCCAGCGCGCGCCGGACGAATCCAACCGCCATGAGGGAGTCGACACCGAGATCGAAGAAGTTCGTGTCGAGGTCGAGGTGCTCCACACCGAGCACGTCGTGCGCGATCTCGCTCAGCCTGACCTCGACCGCCCGCAGGCCGCCTTCCTCTGGACGCGCGCTCGGGGCCGCGGGCCGCGCGGACAACCGCGGCTCCATGGCGTCGAGCTCCTCGGGCCGAGCCGGGACGGCGGGGATCGGATCGATCCAGTATCGGTCGCGCGCGAACGGATAGGTCGGCAGCGATGTCCAGCGGGGTGCGGTACCGAAATATCGCGGTGTCCAATCGATTTCCACTCCGGCGGTCCACAGCTGACCGAGTCCGTCGAGGAAGACATCACGATCGTGCGCGCTCTCGGACGCCCGGCGCGTGAGACGGACGGCACGACTGGACTCCGACCAGCTCCGCTGCCGCTTCACCGACGCGGTCAATGATCCGCCGGGGCCGACCTCGACGAGTACGTGGCCACCTGCACCGAGCAGGTTCTCGATATTGTCCTTGAATCGGACCGTGGCTCGAATACCGTCGGCCCACAGGGCCGGATCGGTGGCCTCGACATCGGACATCCACGCACCGGTCTTGTTCGACAGCAACGGGATTCGCGGCGCGGCGAGCGGTAGCTCCCCGAGCGCGTCCCGAAACTTCGGCACGACCGGTTCCATCAGAACCGAATGAAACGCGTGCGATACCTCCAATCGACGGGTCAGAATCCCCTGACCGGTCGACCAGTGCTCGAACTCCTCGATGGCGCGCAGCGGACCGGACAGCACACACTGCTGCGGATCGTTGATCGCGGCGACGCCCAGCTCGGACCCGAGCCGGTGCTCGATATCGACCACCGCGGACGCGACGGCGAGCATCGCGCCCCGTGGCGAGGCGTGCATCAGATCGGCACGGGCGGTCACCGCGCGGATGGCTGTGTCGAGATCGAAAACACCGGCGATCGTGGCTGCTACATATTCGCCGATACTGTGGCCGACCAGCGCGTCCGGCGCGACGCCGTAGGACTCGAGCAGCTTCGCCAGGGCGTACTCGACGCTGAAGATCGCGGGCTGAGCGTGGTCGGTTCGAGTCAATCGCGATGCGTCCGAACCGAATGTCGTGGCACGAATATCGGTGCCCGACAACCGATGGAACGAGTCGGCGCAATGGTCGAAATGCTCGGCGAACACGGGCTCGGTGGCGATCAGATCGCGGGCCATTCCGAGATACTGGGTGCCCTGCCCCGGGAACAGAAATGCGATCTTCGTGTCCGGATCCAGTGCGACTCTGGGCTCACCGCCGCGACCGGTCAGGGCCTGCACGGCCCGGCCCCGGTCCTGCACCACGACAGCTGCTCGCACCCGATGCGATTTCCGCCCCCTGTCGAGCGTGTACGCCACGTCCGTAAGATCGAGTTCCGGGTTCGAATCCAGCTGCGCGGCAAGATGCTTCTTCGATTGGGCGAGCGCGTCCCCGGTATGCGCCGACAGCAGCAGCACCTGCGGCCCGGACCGGGCCGGGCGCGACGGCACGGCGGGCGCCTCTGTCACCACGAGATGCGCGTTGGTTCCCCCGACGCCGAACGAACTCACGCCGGCGTAGCGCGGGCCGTCCCAGTCCCAGGCCCGATACTCGGTCTGCGGTACGAAGGGACTGCGTTCGAGCTTCAGTTCCGGATTGGGCTTCTCGAAGTGCAGCGTCGACGGAATCGCACGGTTCTTCAGGCTCAGCACCGTCTTGATCAGCCCGGCCACGCCCGAGGCCACCTCGAGATGCCCGATATTGGACTTGACCGAGCCCAGCGCGCACGGCGCCGGACGCGGCCTGCCCGAAATCTCGAAAGCCCTTCGCAGCGCCTCTAATTCGATGGGGTCGCCCAGCGGAGTGCCGGTGCCATGCGCCTCGATGTAGCTGATATCGGCCGAGTCGATGCCAGCGACGGCGTGCGCCTCCGCGACCACGTCGGCCTGGGCCGCGACGTTCGGCGCCGAAAACGCGATCTTGCGCGACCCGTCGTTATTGATGGCGGACCCGGCGATCACGGCATGGATCAGGTCCTTGTCCGCGAGCGCATCGTCGAGCCGCTTCAGCACGATGATGCCCGCCCCGCTGCCGAAGACGGTACCGTCGGCTCTGGCGTCGAACGGTCGGCAACTCCCACTCGCCGACATCATGGATCCGGGCTCGTAGAAGTACCCGACGTGGTGCGGAATCCTGATCGACACCGCGCCCGCGAGCGCCATATCGCATTCGCTCGACAGCAGGCTCTGGCAAGCCATATGCACCGCGACCAGCGAGGACGAGCACGCCGTCTGCACGGTGAGGCTCGGGCCTCGCAGATTGAACTGATGCGACAGCCGGGTCGCCAGGTAGTCCTTGTCATTGTGGATCAGCAAGTTGAGCAGTTCCGCATTCGCGCCCTGGGCGAGGGATTCGCGCAGATCGCCGTGGGAAAGCAGGTTGTGCAGCAGATAGCCACTGGCGGCACTGCTGCCGAAGACACCGATCGCGCCCGTGTACCGATAAGGGTCGCAGCAGGCGTCCTCGAGCGCACTCCAGGCGGTCTGCAAGAACAAGCGATGCTGCGGATCCATGATCCGGGCCGCACGCGGAGCGAAACCGAAGAACTCGGCATCGAACATGTCGATGTCCGCCAGAATCGGAGCGCGGCGAACATACGCGGAGCGTGTGAATATCTCTTCGGGAACCCCCGATTCGACCAGCGCCTCGTCGGAAAGGTCGACGATCGATTCGCGACCGTGCCGAAGATTGTCCCAATATTCTTCCAGCGATGTGGCGCCCGGGAATTTTCCCGCCATGCCAATTATTGCTACGGAGTTCTCGATACCAGAGTCCGCGGTCATCGTCACCTAACCCCCATAGTTCTGCTATTCGCCACGCGACCGTCGCGCCCGTGCGCTCCGTCGTGCGTGCGCACGTGCTACCGGACGATTGCCGAGTTGTTCTACCTCGTCCGAAAATTCCGCACGGCCCAAGCCGAGCTGAATACCGATATCTTTTTCCAGATCGCGCAATGTCGCGCCTTGCAAGAGCAATCCCACCGATGGCTCCACCCCGAAGTCCCAGCGGCAAGCATTCTTGATTCGCATGGCCATCAACGAATCCATACCCACCGCGAACAGCGAAGCGTTCACATCCAGTCCGGCCGGCGAGCCGGCGCCGATGATGGCATTCACCCGAGAAACCAACCGGTCCGATATTGCCTTACGGGCGTCGTCTGGGCTCAATTGCCGTAGACCGTCCGGACCGATCCATTCCTCCGGGCCCGCCGCGAGATCGAATTCCCCGATCAGCTCCCGGAAGTAGCTCATCTGCTTCAGCTCCGGAAGATCCAGCACACGGTCCAGCCGTAACCGCGCGATTCCGATGCGTGCCGGATCATGAGCCAGCACGGTTCCGAACGCTGCCACACCCTCTTCCGGGGTGAGTGGGTCGACAACTGGGAGGACCACCGACGTAGCCAATCCGACACCCGACCATTGACCCCAATTGAGCACCGACGCCGGTGCCCCCTGTGCGCGACGCCATTGCGCGAAAGCATCGAGCCAGGCATTGGCGCCGGCGTAGGCGGCCTGTCCGGGCGAGCCGAGCATCGCCGCCATCGAGGAGAACGCGACCCACCAATCCAGATCCCGGCCGGCCGTGGCATTGTGCAAGGCCACCGCACCTGCCGCCTTGGGCGCCCAGACCCGGGCCAGGCTCTCACTGTCCAATGCGGTGAAGATCGCGTCGTCGAGTACGCCCGCCGCGTGCACCACGCCCCGCAACCGCTTGCCGTCTTTTTCGGCAGCCGTGACGAGCCTGTCCGCAACCTCGGGACTCGATATGTCGCCGAGCTCGATGACCACCTCGGTGCCGCCCTCGAACTGCAGCAATCTCGCCTCGGCCGCGGCGGACGGGGCGGACCGGCCGTTCAGCACCACACGGCCCGCGCCCCGCTCGGCCAGCCAGCGCGCGACGCTGAGCCCCAGACCGCCGAGTCCGCCGCTGATGATGTACGAACCATCAACCCGCACAGTGTCTTTCGACACAGCAGGGTCCAGCTGCGCACGCGTGAGCGTCTCCACGTATCGGAGACCACCGCGCATGGCGACGATGTCGTCTCCGGCGCCCGCTCGCAGTTCGGCCAGCAGCTGCGGGATTCCGTCGGCGAGCGGGTCGAGATCGATGAGCGTCGCACCCAACTCCGGATGCTCGAAGGCGAGCGTTCTGACTATCCCGCGCAACGCACCGACGCCGGGTTCGCCCGCCTCGCCCGCACCGACGGCGAGGCCGCCGCGACCGACCAGCCACAGCCGTGGCGATTGCCCGCTCGGATGCTGCAGGACGGCTCGCGCGACGGCGGCCAGGCGCAGAATCATCCGCTGCCCGCGGGCGCCTTCCTCGGCCGCGGTAATCGCTTGTTTCCCAGCGGAATCGACGAAGACCACGATCCCGGCCAGCGGGGTGCCGCTACCGTCCGCGGCCGACTCCAATGCCGTACGCAGCGAGCGCTCGTCGGCGAGCGTGCCGGTGAATACTCGCCCCTGATCCGCATCGATTTCAGCGGCCACACTCGCGGCGATCGGCGACAGATCGTCATCTTCGGTCAGCAGGATCCAGCAGCGTCCATCAAAGGAGCTGCCGGATGCGGGCAACCGTGATTCCGCGGTCCACGTGGTACCGAAGATCTTCTGCCCGATCGGGAGATCCAGCCGCCGGGACACCACTCGCCGCAACGCAATATCGGCGAGCTCCACCACCACCCGTCCGGCCTCGTTCACCAGCTGGGCAGCGGCCCGGACGCCGCGGTCCGGGTCGTCCGACTGCCGCGCGACCACTCGGCATTCGAGTTTGCCGGTGACCGATTCGAAGATCCGGATGGATCCGATCGACTCCGGCAGGTAGGTGGCATCTGCCAGTTGCGTCAGGACCGTATCGCTCAACGCCGCGCCGAGGCTCTGCAGCGCGGCGTCGAGGATGACGGGATGCACGCTGAAACGCAGCTGGCGCGGCGCTGCGGGTGGTAGCTCGATCGTGGTGGAAGCGCTTCCGCCACCGTGTCTTTCGATGTTCGTCAGCGCCGCGAAGATGGGCCCGTGCAGTTGGCCGGTCTGCCGCAGCAGCGAATAGTAGGTCCCCACCGACACCTTGGTCGTGGCGACCTCGGCCCGCGCCGCGCTACGCGCGCCCCCGCTCGAATCGTCGGTTCGGCTCACCGCCGCACTCGCATGCCGGAACCAGCCATCGTCACCCGAGCGGGAAAGGATCTCGACGCGTGCCGTACGCCTATCGATCTGCCATTCCAGGTAGGTGGTCAGATCCACGCTGCGATCGAGCACGAGCATCTGGTCGATGGTGAAGTCGCGCAGCTCCAATTCTTCGACGCCCACACCGAATGCCTCGCTCGCCGCGCTCGCGCACATCTCGACGAACACCGCGGCGGGCAGCACCGGCATGCCGTGCACCCGGTGATCGTTGAGCCACGGATTCCGCTCGGTGCCCGCGTCGGCACTCCATGCGTACGTATCGGTTCGTGGAATGCGAACACCCCGGCCGAGCAGCGGATGACCGCCCTCGTCCAGGATCGGTGCACGATCCGCGGCCCAGAAATTCGAGTGCGACCAGGGCGCCGCCGGGACGTCGACGAACCGGCCGGTGTCGGGGCCGAGCTTGCCGAACTTCGCCTCGAGCGCGGACAGGACCAGTTCGAGTTGCGTATGGAATTCCACGGTTTCGTCGCGATCCCGCTTCATCGAGTAGGTCACCCGGAAGTCCTCACCCGCCAGCGCGGATTCGAGGGTGTCGGTGACCGGTGACTCGAGTAGCGGATGCGGCGACATCTCGGTGAAGAGCCGGTAGCCCGCCGCGGCGGCGGTCGCCACGGCGCGCTGAAATTGCACGGGCCGCCGCAGGTTGTCCGCCCAGTACTCGGCATCGAACAGCGGCGTTGCGAGCGGATCTGTGGAGGTCGCGGAATAGTAGTCGACTTCCGGCGCCTGTCTTCTCGCGATCGTCGCGAGGCGCTGCCGCAGGTCGTCGAGCAGATTGTCGACCTGCGGACTGTGACTGGCCACATCGCATTTGATCGGCCACACCGACACCGAGTCCCGCTCGGCCCGTGCCATCAAATCGGCCAACTCGGTTTCGTCGCCCGAGACGATCGTCTGATTCGGTGCCGCGAGCACCGCGATATCCAGGCCCCCGTAGCCGCGCAGACGTTCGGCGCACTCGTCCGCGCTCAGCGACAGCATCGCCATCGCGCCCCGGCCCGAATTCCGTTGCAGCAGTAATGACCGGCGGCAGATGATGCGGACCCCGGTCGAGGTGTCGATGGCACCCGCGACCACGGCCGCCGCGATCTCGCCCATGGAGTGGCCGATGACAGCGCCGGGCGTCACGCCATAGGAACGCCACAACGCGGCGAGGGCGACCTGCATGGCGAACAAGGCGGGCTGAATTTGCGAGATACCGGTGAATTCCGCACCGCTGCTGAGCATCTCACGCAGATCGAACGGCACCTCGGCGGCCATCAGCGCGCTCAACCGCGTGATCTCCTGAGCGAAGACCGGCTCGTCCTCCATCAGGCTGCGGCCCATCCCGGCCCACTGCGATCCCTGGCCGGAGAACAGCCACACAGGCCGACGGGCGCTCTGCAGCCGCGGAAACACCGACGCTCCGTCCGGATCCCGCACGGACAAGCGCCGGAGCCCACGGGTGACGGCGGCCCGATCCCTGCCCACGACCACCGCTTGATGCCGCTGGTCGGCGCGATTCCAGGTGACCGTATGTGCGATATCCCTGATCGAGAGCTTCGCGCCCGCGCCCTGCATCCAATCCGCGAGCGCGCCCGCCGAAGCGGCAACCCGATCCGCCGACTTTCCACTCAGACGCAGCACCGTGGCCGAACGTTCCCGAACCGGTTTCGATGGCGCTTCCGGAGCTTGTTCCAGCACCACATGGGCGTTGGTGCCCGAAATACCGAAGGATGACACTCCGGCCCGGCGTGGGTGACCCGCGGCGGGCCACATCACGCATTCGGTGGGTACGAAATAACGCGTTCCCGATGCGTCGATCGCGGGATTCCACGCGGTGAAATGATTGTTCGGCGGAATTACCCCATTGGATAATGCCAGGCTCGCCTTGATGAGCCCCGCCACCCCGGCGGCCGCCTCCAGATGCCCCAGATTCGTCTTGACCGCGCCCAGTGCGCAATCAATACCGTCGGTGCCGTACGACTTCCTTATCGAGTCGAACTCGATGGGATCACCGAGCGGTGTTCCGGTGCCGTGGGTCTCTATGAGACCCACGGTCTCGGGAGAGACGGCGGCGGCGGCCAGTGCTCGCCGGATGAGTTCCGATTGCGCGACCCGACTCGGCGCGGTCAGGCCATTCGTCGGCCCGTCGTGGTTCACCGCCGACCCGCGAATGACCGAGAGAATACGATCGTTGTCGCGCACCGCGTCGGAGAGCCGCTTCAATACGACGACACCGGCGCCCTCACTGCGTACGAATCCGTCGGCTTCGACATCGAAGGCGCGGCATTTGCCGGTCGGCGACAGCGCCGACCATCGAGACATCGCCAGCCCGGTATAGGGCGCCAGATTCAGTTGCACACCACCGGCGATGGCCAGATCGGCCTCCCCGCAGCGCAGACTTTGACCCGCGAGATGAATGGCGACGAGGGAGGAGGAACAGGCGGTATCGACGGTGAGGGACGGCCCGTGCAGTCCGAGCAGATACGAGATGCGACCGGCGGCCGCGCTGTGCGCATTTCCAGTCGCCATATACGCGACCGGTTCGCTCCGCCGTTCCAGATTGACTATCGAGTAATCCCACCCGGTCATTCCGATCATTACGGCGGTTCGGCTGCCGCCGAGCGAATCGGATGGAATTCCGGAATGCTGCAACGCCTCCCAGGTCACTTCGAGCAGCACACGCTGCTGCGGATCCATGGCGGTCGCCTCGGCCATCGATATACCAAAGAATTCCGCATCGAATCCGCGGGGATCGTCCAGGAATCCACCCCAGTTCATGGAGCTGCTCCTGGGCATATCCGGATACCGCTCGTAATACTCCTGAAGATCCCAGCGCCCGGGTGGCACTTCGGTAATAGAATCCCTTTTCTCGATCAGGGAGTCCCAGTAGCTCTCGCAATCGAAGACGTTTCCGGGAAACCTGCAGCCGACCCCCACGATCGCAATTGATTCATTGGAGAGCGCTTGCCGAAGTGCTGCCCTCGCGGCTGGAGAAAGCTTTCCAATGAGTGATTCCGCGCCGGTTTGCATCACGCACTCGTCCCCTCCGAACCAAAAGGTAAAATCTCCCAAAATGACCGAATGCGCTGCCACATCCCAGTCCCCTTGCTCGACAAGCTACCAGCACTGCATAATCGGCACCCCTGCGGGAACTATGAGCTTCATCACACCCACTTGAGGTGACCCGGGCCACCGTGAAGCCTTGAGCTCACTCGTCAACTACTCGAATCGGCAGGGGGGCCGACATCGCCACGGCGAATCCATTTCAGCACGTCAGCAGCGCCTCAAAAGATCACTCCGGGTCAACCGCGCGGTATGACTCCGCTTGCGCACGTGGCGATTTCCGACGCGACGGAGTCGCCCGTGGCGATGTCTCAGCGGATGAGAAGACGTACGCGGGATGTGGCAGCGCGGTCGGCCGTACCGCACGACGGTCGCATCGAAACAGACATCCACATCCCGGTCGGCACGCTTCGGCGGTACGCACACCACCGCACCATTGAGCCGATGTCATAGCCAACAACTATAGCCAATATTCTTCGAGACAAAGAGAGAAAACAAAATCATGTCTGTCGTCACCCAGAAATGGCGCCAGGGTAATTCGATTACCTCCGGCTGGGATTTCACGGTAAAGCATCCAGTAATCGCGATGGTCTACACCTATGTCGCATTCGGGTCCGACTACCGGCGCTGGTATTCCGATCTGGCCGAGGTCCGCACCCGGGTCGACGGTGCGGAGGTCCTCGATATCCCGTGCGGGGGCGGTGCGGTGTTCCCGCAGCTGTCCGGCGCCGCGCCGAAGCGGTACGTCGGCGCCGACATCTCGCCCGCGATGCTCGCGTTGGCCGCCAAGGAAGCCCAGCGGTCGTCGATCCAGAACCTGGAACTGGTTGAACGCGATGTGGTGGCGATGCCCTACGACAGCGAGTTCGACCTGTGCCTGAGCTATATGGGTCTGCACTGCATGCCCGATCCGGCGGCGGCGATCGCGGCGATGGCCCGCGCGGTCCGGCCCGGTGGCATGGTTCGCGGCAGCACTGTGCTCCTCGGTACCGGGTGGCGGCACGATCGTTTCGTGGCGCTGTGGCAGCGGCGCGGGATCTTCACCGACGTCTATCCGGAAAGCTCACTGCGGCAGTGGCTTCAGACGGCCGGCCTCGACGACATCCAGGTGGAACTCTCGGGCGCGATCGCCTACTTCCGGGCGACCAAACCGGGGGACGTGACTGAATGAACCGGATCGTACGGCTGGCGCTCGCCGCGCCGCGGCGAGTCATCGCCGTCACCCTGCTGCTGTTCGCCGCCATGGCGATATTCGGCATCCCGGCCATAACGAGCCTCTCGGCGGGCGGTTTCACCGACCCGGCATCGGATTCGGCGCAGGCCACCCGGCTGCTGACCGGCAAGTTCGGCGTCACCGACCAGCAACTCCTGATCGTGGTGACCGCGCCCGACGGCGCCCGCGGCGAGCACGGCAGGCAGGTCGCCACCGAGATCGTCGATCATCTGAAGCAGTCGCCGTACGTCCTGAATACCTGGTCGGCGTGGACTTCTCCGGACCGGGCGGCGGCGGGCCTGGTCAGCAAGGATGGCAAATCCGGACTGATCGTCGCCAATATCGCGGGTTCGGAGAACGATGCCGAGAAGCGGGCGAAGACGCTCTCCGACGAGGTGGTGCACGACCGCGACGGCGTCACGGTGCGCGCCGGCGGTATCCCGCTGGCCTACGCACAGGTCAATGCGCAGAGCCAGCACGACCTGATCATGATGGAGGCCATCGCGATTCCGCTGAGCTTCGTGGCGCTGGTGTGGGTGTTCGGCGGGTTGTTCGCGGCGGCGCTGCCCGTGGCGGTCGGCCTGATCGCGATTGTCGGGTCGATGTCGGTGCTGCGCCTGATCACCTTCGGGACCGAGGTGTCGACGTTCGCGCTCAACCTGGCCACCGCCCTGGGCTTCGCCCTGGCGATCGACTACACCCTGCTGATCATCAGCCGCTTCCGCGACGAATTGTCGGCCGGCACAGCGAGAAACGCCGCGCTGTCGCGGACCATGGCGACGGCCGGCCGCACGGTGCTGTTCTCCGCGTTCACGGTCGCGCTGTCCCTGTCGGTGATGGCGTTGTTCCCTATGTACTTCCTGCGGTCGTTCGCGTACGCGGGCGTGACCATCGTGGCCTTCGCCGCGATCGCCGCGATCGTGGTGTCCCCGGCGGCCATCGTGCTGCTGGGTGATCGGTTGGATGCCCTGAATGTGCGGCGTTTGGCGCGGCGACTGCTGCGCCGCCCCGATCCGGTGCCCACCCCGATCGAGCGGTCGTACTGGTATCGCTCGACCAGATGGGTGATGCGCCATGCCGTGCCGGTCGGGGCGGCCGTGGTGGCGCTGTTGCTGCTGCTCGGAGTGCCCTTCCTCGGAATGAAATGGGGCTTCTCCGACGATCGCCTGCTCCCGCGGGCGGCGTCGGCACATCAGGTCGGCGATACGTTGCGCAATGATTTCGCCATCGATCCGGCGGCGGCGATACCGATCGCAGTCCCGGACACGGCCGGTCTGAACCAGACCGACCTGGACCGGTACGCCGCCGACCTGTCGAAGGTGGCCGGGGTCGCGGCGGTGGCCGCCCCGAGCGGCACCTTCGCGGGCGGCTTCAAGGTGGGCGACCCCGTCGCACCGACCGGCTTGGCCGATGGCAGCGGGTTCTTGACGGTCGTCAGTACCGCGAGGCTCGGCACCGCGACCTCCGACACCCAGCTGGACGAGATCCGCGCGGTACCGGGTCCGGCAGGCCGGTCGGTACAGATATCCGGGCTGGCGCAGATCAACCGCGACAGCGTCGACGCCATCGTCTCGCGTCTGCCGCTGGTCCTGGGTTTGATCGCCGCACTGACCTTCGCCCTGCTCTTCCTGCTGACCGGCAGCGTCGTGCTCCCGCTGAAGGCGTTGATCCTCAACGTACTGTCGTTGACGGCCACCTTCGGCGCCCTCGTCTGGATCTTCCAGGACGGCCACCTCGGCGCGTTGGGAACGACACCCACCGGAACCCTGGTCGCCAGCATGCCGGTGCTGTTGTTCTGCATCGCCTTCGGCCTGTCGATGGACTACGAGGTGTTTCTGGTGTCGCGTTTCCGCGAGCACTGGCTGTCCTCGGACCGCACCCCCCGCGCCAATGACGAGAGCGTCGCACTGGGCGTGGCCCGCACCGGACGCGTGGTCACCGCCGCCGCCCTCCTCATGTCGATCTCCTTCGCAGCCCTGACCGCCTCACAGGTCCCGTTCATGCGAATGTTCGGCCTCGGCCTCACGCTGGCCGTGCTAATGGACGCAACCCTGATCCGCACGGTGCTGGTTCCGGCGGCGATGCACGTAATGGGCCGCGCCAACTGGTGGTCCCCCAAGCCACTCACCAAGCTGCACAACCGAATCGGCCTCACCGAAGCCCCAGACCCACCCACCACGGCCACCGAACCGTTACCCGATGTGGCAGAGAGCAGATGAGCCGTCACCGAACGTGACGCCGGCCAACGCCACAACGGCCCGGAACCTGATGGTTCCGGGCCGTTCCCCTGGACTGCGTCTTGGGGCGTACGCCGAACAGGTCACGCACACGACCCAACAATTCCGCGCCTTCACCGGCGAGCGATTCAACTGCCGATACCGCAGGGCCCGCGAAGCACACCGGGCTCATGGGTCCGTGTGTCCAACGCTCGCATATTCGCATACGCGATGCGGAAGGGAAGCAAGTTCCCTACCTTCCGGCTATCGGACCTGCGGGACACAGTAGCGACCCACATTGCAACAGTCACCGGAGATGATGAGCGCGCCAGTGCCCAGCTCGGGCACATGGACGGCAACAAGTCGATGGCGCAACGTCACTGCATTCACCAGGGCGTTCGCCGCATGGTGGCGGTCGACAACGCGGACGTCCTGGAACTGCTGAACCCGTTCAAAATGGCACCAAATGGCACCTTAGGGCCTAGTTCAACACTTCACAACCCGCTGACCAGCGGAAACGGTCAATCCTTCTTCATCTGCTCGTAGACGCGCTTGCAGTCCGGGCAGACCGGGGAGCCAGGCTTGGCGGAGCGCGTCACCGGGAAGACCTCGCCGCACAGGGCCACGACGTGGGTGCCCATGACGGCGCTCTCGGCGATCTTGTTCTTCTTGACGTAGTGGAAGACCTTGGGGGTGTCGTTGTCGGTCGAGTTGTCGGTGGTCTCTTCCGGACGGACCAGGGTGTCTGTGCTCACGGCATCAATCATGCCAGGTCGGCCCGTCCGGGGGCGGGCGGCGTGTGCATCCGACGGGCCGTAGTGGAAGACTCGGGGTATGCAGCGTGACGGCGAATCCCAGGCCGACGGCAGTAGCGGCGTGGGTCGCCCGGACGTCGAGTTCCACCCCGCCGGTTCGATCCCGAAACCGCCCCCGCCCTCCCAGGGGTACTTCCCGGGTGAGGGGAAACAGCATCCTGCCCTGATCACCGAGGCGCAGACCTCGCTCGAACAGCAGCATCGGGACCGGGTGCGGCGGTACATCACCATCATGGCGTTCCGCATCCCCTGCCTGATCGGCGCGGCGGTCGCCTACGGGCTGTGGCACAGCTGGTGGGTGTCGCTGCTGATCATCGGCGTCTCGGTGCCGCTGCCGTGGATCGCGGTCCTCATCGCCAACGACCGCCCGCCCCGCACCAGCGACGAACCGAGCCGCTGGGACGGGCGACGGAATCAGACCGCGCTGGAATCGGGAACGCACAAGTCCGTCGAAGGTCGGCCCAACTCCCAGGGCTCGCAGGGTTAGCTGCCCGCGAGCGCCCGGGCCTTCCGGTCCGCGGGGATCGCCGCGGACAACAGGGCCGCGAGACCACACAGGACGCCGGCGACGAACCAGGCCGTCGTGTAGCTGCCCTGCACGTCCCGGATCACGCCCGCGCCGAAAGCGGCCAGCGCCGAACCGATCTGGTGTGAGGCGAACACCCAGCCGAACGCGACCGGACCATCCTCGCCGAAGTGCTTGCGGCACAGCGCGACCGTCGGCGGCACGGTCGCGATCCAGTCCAGGCCGTAGAAGATGATGAACGCCCACATGCTCGGCTGCACGTCCGGACCGAACAGGACCGGCAGGAACAGCAGCGAGACCCCGCGCAGCGTGTAGTAGGCGACCAGCAGATAGCGCGAGTCCAGGCGGTCGGTGAGCCAGCCCGAGGCGATGGTGCCCGCGACATCGAACGCGCCCACCACGGCCAGCAGCCCGGCGGCGGTGGTCGCGGGCATGCCGTGATCGTGGGCGGCGCTCACGAAATGCGTGCCGATCAGGCCGTTGGTCGACGCCCCGCAGATGGCGAAACCGCCCGCCAGCATCCAGAACACCGGCATGCGGACGATGGCCGCCAGCACCGTGAGCGCCCGCGCCGCACCACCGGGAGCCGTGGTCCGCACCCCGACCGCGCTGCCCGGCTCGGCGCCGTACGCGCGCACCCCGACATCGCTGGGGAAGTCGCGGATGAACAGCAGCACCAGCGGAACCACCGCCAAGGCCGCCACCGACACCACGATCGACGGCGTGCGCCAACCGTGATCGCGGGCCAGGCTCGCGATCAACGGCAGGAAGATCAGCTGCCCGGTCGCTCCCGCCGCGGTCAGCACACCGGTGACCAGGCCGCGCTGCTTGACGAACCAGCGGCCGGTGATGGTGGCCACGAACGGCATGGACATCGACCCGACCCCGACGCCCACCAGCAGGCCCCAGGTCGCCATGAGCTGCCACGGCCGGGTCATGAACACCGTCAACCCCGCCCCGGCCGCGATCAACACCAGCGCGCACGCCACCACCCGGCGGATGCCGAACCGGTCCATGAGCGCCGCCGCGAACGGCGAGATCAGTCCGTACAGCAGCACATTCACCGAGACCGCGGCCCCGATCGTGCCGTGCGACCAGCCGAATTCCCGATGCAGCGGATCCATGAGCACGCCGGGCACCGAGCGGAACCCGGCCGCGCCCAGCAGCGCCACGAACCCGACCGCGGCGACGATCCACGCCGGATGCGGGCCCCGCCGTGCCCGCTCCCGCGGAGCTGCCAACGAGCCGTCCAACGAGCTTGTGCCCGACGGCGATTCCACGTCGAGGCGGTCCCTGAGTTCACTCACCGATCGAGCGTGACCGAAATCCCCTACCGGCACGAGTGGCCTGAATGCCACAATGCGTCAAGATCAAGCCAACCGTGAGGGGAGACACCGTGCAGGCACCCCAGCTCGTCGCCGTCCTGGTCCTGGAACCCACCGTCGGCTTCGACATGACCATTCCGTCCATGGTGCTCGGCGCCGCCACCGGCGAGGACGGCGAACCGCTCTACGACGTGCGCATCTGCGGCCTCGGTGACGGCGGCATCGCGGCGGTCGGCGGGTACACGGTCATCCCGGAGCACGGACCGGAACTGCTCGCGCTCGCCGACACCGTGATCGTGCCCGGCACCCGCATCCCCGGGCCTCGTCAGGACGGCACGCTGCCGCCCGAACTCGCCGACGCCCTCGCCACCATCCGCCCCGACGCGCGCATCGTGTCCATCTGCACGGGAGCATTCGTGCTCGGCGCGGCCGGGCTGCTCGACGGCCACCGCGCCACCACGCACTGGCGCTTCGCCGACCAGTTCCGCGCCCTGTATCCGCGAGTCACCCTCGACGAGAACCAGTTGTTCGTGCAGGACGGGAACCTCTGGTCCTCCGCCGGGCTGGCGGCCGGAATCGACCTGTGCCTGCACCTGATTCGCACCGACCACGGCACCGCCGCCGCCAATGGCGCGGCCCGCTACTGCGTGGTGCCGCCGTGGCGTGAAGGCGGCCAATCGCAGTTCATCGAACGACAGGTTCCCGAGGCGGGCAGCGACGGCACCGCGCCTACCCGCCGCTGGGCGCTGCACCACCTCGACGACGAATTGGATCTGAACGCCCTTGCCGCGCACGCGCATATGAGCGTGCGTACCTTCACCCGCCGCTTCAAGGCCGAGACCGGCATGGCTCCGGGCGCGTGGATCCTCCAGCAGCGCGTCCGCCACGCCCGGCATCTGCTCGAGACCACCGACCTGCCCGTCGACGAGGTGGCGCGCAACGCGGGCCTGGGCACCTCCGCCTCCCTGCGCCATCACATGCGTTCCGAACTGGGCGTGCCGCCGTTGACCTACCGTAAGACCTTCCGCAAGCGCGAAACTCTGGAGACAGCATGACCATTCGCTGGGTATGGGCCTTTCTCGACCGGCCCGCCGCGGAATTCGACGACTGCGCCGAATTCTGGACCCGAGTCACCGCCACCACCCGGTCGGCGCCGCGCGGTGAACACGACGAATTCCTCACGCTGCTCCCGGATTCCGGCGCGCCCACGCTCAAGATGCAGTCCACCGGCGGGCCCGGCCGCATCCACCTCGACCTCGACGTCGACAATGTCGTGGCCGCCACCGAACGCGCCGAACAGCTCGGCGCCACCCTCGACGGCGACTACATCCTCACCGAACGCATCGGCTACGCCGTGTTGCGCTCCCCCGCCGGAATGCCGTTCTGCTTCACGCCGTTCCGCGACGCCACCGGCCCGCTCACGCCCACCGTCACCGGGCCGTCCGGCGACCGCAGCCGGCTGGATCAGATCTGCCTCGACATCGGGGCGAGCGACTACGACACCGAATCCCGCTTCTGGACCGAGCTGACCGGGTGGGCCTGGAAACCGGCGAGCCTGCCGGAGTTCTCCCGCCTCTCGGCCCGTCCCGGCCTCCCCCTCGATCTCCTGTTGCAGCGTCTCGGCGAGGACCGCCCCACCTCCGCGCATCCCGATATCGCCTGCACCGATATCGAAGCCACCGCCGCCTGGCACGAGGAGCTCGGCGCGCGCCGCGTCGAGCAGGGCAAGCACTGGCTCGTCATGGCCGACCCGTCGGGCTCGGCCTACTGCCTGACCAGCCGCCGGCCCGCATGACGAACAGGCCTGGCACCCCG
>NZ_JBHWHH010000102.1:0-27145 GCF_042732555.1 Nocardia sp. NPDC059764 | reverse complement strand
CGCCCCGTCTGTGGCCCGGGTGCTGTCGCGGATCGAATCGAGTTGCGGCTGGGTACCGAGCGCGATGAGAACGGTTCCGAGCCGAAGCCGGGTGTCGGCGACGGGGTTCGCGACGAATCGGCCGTCGTCGGCGCGAAGGGCGAGGACGAGCGCGCCGCCACCGTGCCGGGGCACGGCGTCGGCGACGGTGCGATCCAGTAGCGGCGAGTCGGGCCCGATCTCGATCTCCTCGATACGGAATTCGAGATTCTCGTCGTGCATGACCACATCGAGGAATTCGGCGACATTCGGTTGCAGGGCGAAGGCGGCCATGCGGCGGCCGCCGATGAGCTGCGGATTGACCGCGCGATTGGCGCCCGCGCGCAGCAGTTTGGATTTGGAGCTCTCGGTGCGGGCGCGGGCGATGATGATGAGATCGCCGCGCAGGGCCCGGCTCGACAGGGTGACGTAGACATTGTCGGCATCGCTGTCCAAGGCGGCGATGAGCGCCTGGGCGTGCCGGATGCCCGCGGCCTCGAGGACGGCGTCGTCGGTGACATCGCCCTGGATGTACGGGAATTCGAGGTTCTCCAGGCGTTGCGGGTCGCGATCCACCACCACGATCTCCTTGCCGAGACCGCTGAGGTATTGCGCTGTCGAATGCCCGACACGGCCCCAGCCGCACACGATGACGTGTCCGCGCAGTCGTTCGATCCGGTTGTTCATGCGCCGCCGTTCCAGGTGTTGGTGTACATGACCTTCGATGAGTGCCTCGAGCAGGACACCGAACATATAGAACACGGTGCCCGCGCCGAACAGGATGAGCGCCATGGTGAATACCTGGCCGAGGGGACCGAGCGGATGGACTTCGCGGAAACCGACCGTCGTGATCGTCGTGACGGTTTGGTACAGCGCGTCGAGGTATCCGAAACCCAGTAACCGGTAGCCGACCGTACCGACGGCTGTCACCAGCAGGAAGGCCGATAGAACGCGAATGACGCGGCGCAACAGGGTCACCCGTGCAGTGTGGCAGTACCGGCGCCGGTTCAGGGAACCAGGACGGCCGCGCCCGCGAATCGCCCGTGCGCCAGATCCCGCAGTGCGCGATCGGCTTCCGCGAGCGGGTACGGGTGCGCGGTGACCTCCAGGGGATGCGCGCCGGCGAAGGCCAGGAACTCGCGCGAATCGGCGCGGGTGTTCGCGGTCACCGAGCGGATCTCGCGTTCCTGGAACAGATGTCGCTGATAGTTCAGCGACGGGATGTCGGAGAGGTGGATACCCGCGATGGACAGGACGCCGCCACGATCGAGGGCCTCGAGCGCGGGCAACACCAGCTCTCCGACCGGTGCGAAGAGTATGGCCGAATCCAGTTGTTCCGGAGGCGGTTCCACCGCTCCCTGCGCGGAGGTCGCACCGAGCTCCAGTGCGAGCCGCTGGGCCGCGAAGTCGCGGGTCATGACATGCACCTGCGCGCCTTGGGCGAGGGCCACCTGTGCCGCGAGGTGCGCGCTGCCGCCGAACCCGTAGATCCCCAGCCGCCCGCCCGGCGGGAGCGCGGCGCGCCGCAGCGCCCGATAGCCGATGATCCCGGCGCACAGCAGGGGAGCGAGTTCGATATCGGCGTAGCCCGTGGGCAGCGGCAACGCGAAGTCGGCGGGAACCACCGCGTACTCGGCGTAACCGCCGTCGGCATCCCAGCCGGTGTATCGCGAACGCGGACACAGGTTCTCGTCGCCGCGGCGGCAGAACCGGCACCGCCCGCAGGTGTGCCGCAGCCAGGCGATCCCCACCCGGTCACCGACGTGGAACTCGGTCCCGGCGTCGGGCCCGAGCGCGGTCACCACACCGACCACCTCGTGGCCCGGCACCACATCGGGTCGGTGCACGGCCAGGTCGCCCTCGGTCACGTGCAGATCGGTCCGGCAGACCCCGCACGCGAGCACCCGCGCCTGCAATTCGCCCGGACCGGGCTCGGGCACCGGGATGCGCTCCGCCTTCAACGGCTCGCCGTCGATCCGGCCCGGTTTCCGCACCCGCCACGCTCGCATCGAGTTCATCGGATACCCCCTTCGGCGTCGACGGAGTCCCTTCATTGTGAACGTCAAAACCCCGTTTGAAAAAGTTCAATTCGCTTGAATCTTCAATCGTGTCGAGGTCGCAGCCTCGAGCCTTGGATTTCGAAATGGATCCGACATGCGCATGACCCTGCAATTCCCGCGCGACGACTCGCTTTCGTGCGGGCAATCGGCTCGTATTGCCACGGCAACGCTCGAGCCATGGAGGCGATAGAGGAGCACCGCCGCCCACCCGGACGCACCGTGCGCCGGGCGTTGCGGATCCCTCCATCGGGGGAGGTCGAATTCCTTCTCGCGGTCGAGGTGGGCGGGGGCGAATCTCCGTAGCGTCGAATATCTCCGGTGCCGGTCGATCATGCTGTCCCGCACCCCTATTCGTCAGGAGTGTGCGTGCTTTCCGCTTTCGTACCGGCTGTGCGGGCCCCGGAATTGCGGCGGAAGATCGGGTTCACGCTGGGTTTGCTCGCGCTGTATCGCCTCGGTGCGGCGCTGCCGTCACCCGGTGTCGACTACGCGTCCGTCCGCAGTTGTATCGGACTCGTCTCCGGTGGTGAATCGGCCGGTATCTACCAGCTGATCGATCTCTTCTCCGGCGGCGCGATGCTGCAGCTGTCGGTGTTCGCGATCGGCATCATGCCGTTCATCACCGCGAGCATCATCACCCAGCTGCTGGCCGTGGTGATTCCACGATTCGAGGATCTGCGCAAGGAGGGCCAATCCGGGCAAGCCAGGATCACGCAGTACACCCGGTATCTCGCGATGGCGCTGGCCGTCCTGCAGGCGACCACCTTGGTGGCGCTGGCGGCCCGCGGACAGCTGCTGCGCGGCTGCCCCCACGACATCCTCGCCGACACCTCCTTGTTCGGCATGATCATCATCGTGCTGGTCATGACCGCGGGCGCGGCGCTGGTCATGTGGTTCGGCGAGCTGATCACCGAGCGCGGCATCGGCAACGGCATGTCGCTGTTGATCTTCACCGGCATCGCCGCGCGAATCCCGAGCCAAGGCCGGTCGATCCTGGACAACAAGGGCGCACTCACCCTCACCCTCGTCGGCGCCGCGATCCTGCTGCTGATCGTCGCCGTGACCTTCGTCGAGCAGGGCCAGCGCCGGATTCCGGTGCAGTACGCCAAGCGCGTGGTCGGCCGGAAGATGTACGGCGGCTCCTCGACCTATCTGCCGCTGAAGGTCAACCAGGCGGGTGTCATCCCGGTGATCTTCGCGTCGTCGCTGCTGTACCTGCCGAACCTGCTGGCGCAGCTGACCCAGAAGAGCACGGGCAATCCGGCCAAGTGGCAGGAGCTGATCCAGAAGTATCTGGTCAACCCGAGCAACCCGGTCTACGTGGGGATCTACTTCGCCCTGATCGTGTTCTTCACCTACTTCTACGTCGCGATCACCTTCAACCCGGAGGAGCGTGCGGACGAGATGAAGAAGTTCGGCGGCTTCATCCCGGGCTACCGGCCGGGCAAGCCGACCGCCGATTACCTGAACCATGTCCTGGGCCGGATCACCCTCCCGGGCTCGCTCTACATCGGCGCTGTCGCCGTCCTGCCGAGCATATTGCTGCGCTTCGGATCCGGCGGCCCGGCCCAGAACCTCGCGTTCGGCGGCACGTCGGTGCTGATCGTGGTGAGCGTCGCCCTCGACACGGTCAAGCAGCTCGAGAGCCAGTTGATGAACAGGAACTACGCGGGATTCCTGCGCTGAAGCAGACTGTGCGTATGCCCACGACTCCATCGACATCCCCGCTGCTGCTGCGGCTGGTGTCCACGCTCGTGCTCGCGATCAGCGCCACCGTGTTGGCGGCGCCCAGCGCGCAGGCCGTCATCCCGCTCGCCGGCCGCAGCGCTGCGGTGGGCTCGGACCCGCTCACCGTGGGTAGCGACATTGTTGCCGCGCGGCAGGATTCGACGATATCGGTGCTGCTCGCCAACGATCAGATCATCTTCCGAACGGGCCTGCGGTCGGTGATCGAATCCGAACCGGACCTGCGCTGCGTCGCCGAGGTCGGCGACGGTGCGGGCGCGATTCGCGAAATGCGGCGGCTGCGACCCGATATCGCCATCCTCGATCTCGACATGCCCGGTCTCGACGACCCGACCGCGATCGAGACGGTCGCGGAACTCGGCAGCGCGAGCCGCATTCTCACCCTCGCCACCGAGGACACCGATGAAAACCTCTACCGCGCACTACGCCTGGGCGCCAGCGGATTCTTCACCAAAGCGGTCCCCGCGGTGGACCTGGTCGCCGCCATCCGGACCGCCGCCCACCGTGACGTGCTGATCGACCCACGCCGGACCAGCCGACTGATCACCCGCCTGACCCACGGCAGGGAACCGTTCCCCACCGCGCCCGAAATCGCCACGCTCACCCCGCGCGAGCATCAGGTCCTGGTGTTGATGGCCGAGGCCCGCACCAATCCCGAGATCTCCGCGCTCCTCGGCGTCGGCGAGCAGACCGTCAAAACCCATGTGTCCAACGTGCTCGCCAAGCTCGGTGTCCGCGACCGCGTGGAGGCGGTCGTCTACGCCCATACCCGTCGCGTCGTCGCCGACAGCCGGTTCGCTCCTACTTCGGGTGTCGTGGGCAACGTCGGCGGTGCGGGTCATCCTGACGGAGTAGTTCGCGATTAGCTCTGTGGAGGGATGCCGACGACCACGCCGCGTTCGTAGCGTCGTCGCCATGAAGAACCGAATGCGCATCGCGGTAGGAACGCTGGCGAGTGTCACGCTGGTGGCGACCGGATCGTCCACCGCGGAGATACCCACCGGCTCCACCGGCGGCGCGGCCGAGGGTGTCTGGCAGACCGACGGATACGGCACGATCATCAGCGTGCGGGAAGATCGCCTGCAGTACTTCGACTCCACGGCGATCAGCTGCTCACCCGGTGTCCTCTCCGCCCGGCAACAACCGGGCATGCCGGACACCTTCGTCGCCGACGACGGATCACGGCAGCTCACCCTGCGATCGCGAGGACGAGACCAGGCGTCGCTGCACTACACCGGTGCGGTCGGAGATATCGCGTTGCGCCGGCTCGCCGCGCTGCCCGAACCCTGCGCGCACCCGAACGGCGTGAAGGATCCGCGAACCGTCTTCGATGTCTTCTGGACCACGTTCGCCGAGAACTACCCGTTCTTCGCGGCGAAAGGGGTGGACTGGACGTCGGTGCGTGACCGGTACCGCACCAAGATCGGCCCGAACACCACCGACGCCGAATTGTTCGGGCATCTGCGCGACATCCTGACGGCCCTCGGCGACGCCCACACCGCGCTGCGTTCCGACACCGAGGAATTCGCCAGACCACTACGGCCCGGCACCCGAGCGCTCGACGGGCTTCCCGCGTACAAAGCCTTCGATCAGCAGGTCCGCGCCCTCATCGAGCAGCACGACACCGGGAGGCCGCTACAGACATGGGGGCAGGGCATCATCGGATATGCCGATCTGCCTGACGATTTCGGATACTTGCGATTGTCGGCGTTCGACGGCTACGCCGAGGGCGGATACGAGGCCAACGCCGCCGAACTGAACCGCGCACTGGACGAGATCTTCACCGCGAGCCGGACTGCGCGTCTGCGCGGTCTCGTGCTCGATGTCCGGCTCAACTTCGGTGGCTACGACGCGCTCGGCCTCGAGCTCGCCTCCCGTCTCACCGGCAACCCGTACATCGCCTACACCAAGGAGGCCCGCAACGATCCGGCCGACCCCACCCGATTCGCGCGCTCGGAACCCTCCCGCGTGACGCCCCACGACGGCCCTCGATACACCGGCCCGATCGCCATGCTGACCAGTCCGCTCACCATCAGCGCGGGCGAGACGTTCACCCAGGCCATGACCGGTCGCGCCCCGGAACCCCGTCGGGTCGGCGATGCCACGCAGGGCGCGTTCTCCGACTTCCTGTGGCGCACTCTGCCCAACGGGTGGACCTTCGCCCTGCCCAATGAGCGATTCGACAGCAGGGGAACGAGTTTCGACCTCACCGGTGTCCCGCCCCAGGATGTCGTCGCCGCGACGCTCAGCGATGAGGAACTCGCCACAGGCCGCGATTCCGCCTTCGACAGAGCGCTCGAGCATCTTCGCGGCCGACGGTGAGCGCGGTGGCCCGCCGGGTGATCCGGACGACATGGCGAGCGCTGTCCGGCGCGGCGGTGACCGGCACACCGCAACCCCCGGACCTGTCGTCCCGCCGGTTCCTGGCGCTGCCCGACGGGATTCGCGTCGACCTGGTCCAGTTCGGTGACTGCGTGCTGGCTTTCGTGTGCTTCGCCGGGGGAGTCGCCTACATGGAAGGCCCGGCCGCCGCGTCCGGGCCGGTTGATGCGCGCCTTCTGGTGCTCGTCTCGCTGAGCTGCTCCCTGCCGCTGGCACTGCGCACCCGCTGGCCCTTGGCCGCCTGGCGGTTCGCGGTGGTGGCCGTGCTCGCCGGTGCGTGGATCGTCGGCGACTTCCTGCACCCGCCCTACACGCCCGGGGCGATCACGGTCGCGGTGCTGGTGACCTACTCCGCCGCGGTCCGCTGCGGCGGCGAGGTCACCACGGGCGTATGGCTGATCTCGATCGGAGCGGCGGTACTCGTGGACACGAGGACCGCGCTGCCGGCCGCCGTCGCGCTGACGGTCGCGGTCCTGTTCGGCCACAATGTCCGGGCGCGCCGACTGGCCACCGGGAAACTGGCGAATGAGCAACGGCGCGCGGAGGACGCGCTGGCTGAGCAGGCTGTGCTGGGCGAACGAGCCAGAATCGCCCGCGAACTGCACGACGTTGTGGCGCACCATATCTCGGTGATCGCCATCCAAGCCGAGGCGGTTCCGCTACAAGCCGAGGGCGATCCGGGCCGCTTGGCGGGGGGACTGGCCGAGATCCGGGCGCTGTCGCTGCGGACGCTGGCGGAGATGCGTCAGGTCCTCGGGCTCCTGCGCGAGCACGGCGATGCGGGCACCAGCGCGCCACAGCCGGGTCTGCACCTGCTCGAGGAACTGGTCGCCACCGCGACTCACGCCGGATTCGATGTCACCGTTGCCGTTTCGGGCGTCGAGCCGGGTTCCGCGTCCGAAATACTGGGCGATGTGCCCGCCACGGTCGGACTCACCGCGTACCGAATCCTGCAGGAGTCGGTCAGCAATGCGATGCGGCACGGGGCGGGAACCGCCATCGCCGTGGGATTGACGCACTCCGGCGACGGCCTGCACCTGCGAGTCCGCAATCGACTCGGTGGTTCGCGGTCACACCGGCCGGAGTTCTCCGGCACCTCGTGCGCGCACGGCCTCATCGGCATGCGAGAACGCGCCGCCATGCTCGGCGGCACCTTCCACGCCGAGCGCGAGGGTGACGAATTCGTGGTCACCGCAATGCTTCCGATCGAACCCGACGCACGCCGATGATCACCGTTCTCATTGTCGACGACCAGGCCATGGTGCGGACCGGGTTCACCACCTTCCTGAGCTCCCAGCCCGACATCGACGTCGTGGGTGAGGCGGCCGACGGCCGGGAAGCGGTCCGGCGGGCCGCCGAACTCGAGCCCGACATCGTGCTCATGGACGTGCGAATGCCGGTGATGGACGGGCTCGAGGCGACCCGCGCGATCGTGTCCGCGTCCACGGACCCGCCGAAGATCCTCGTCCTCACCACGTTCGACCTCGACGACTACGTCTACGCGGCCTTGCGGGCGGGCGCGAGCGGCTTCCTGTTGAAGGACGCTTCCGCCGACCAGCTCGCCGAGGCCGTCCGAGTCATCGCCGCGGGCGACGCGCTCCTCGCACCCTCGGTGACCCGGCGGCTGATCTCCGAGTTCACTCGTCTCGGCCCGCGCCGTTCCCATACCGCGCCCGCCGACATCACCGCCCGCGAAACCGAGGTGCTGACCCTGGTCGCCCAAGGCTTGACGAATCGGGAAATCGCCGCGCGCCTGGTGCTTTCCGAGCACACGGTCAAAACCCACGTGGCCCGGACCCTGACCAAGCTGGGCCTCCGTGACCGTGCCCAGATGATCGTCTACGCCTACGAAACAGGTCTGGTGCGTCCTGGCTGGTGAATCATGGGTGCCCGGCGGGATAGTAAGGCTCCCCGCACGATTCGCATTCGGCGCCCGGGTGCAATGCGTTGAGGAAGTCGCCCAGGTCGACGTGCCCCTGCAGGGCCGCGGTGGCGGCGAGGAGATAGCGAGTGTCGACTGCCGGCCGCGGGGTCGCCAGTTGCTCGGTGATCAGGGCGAGAGCTTCGGGCAGCGCGGCGCGGTATGCCTCGGCGATGTCGTCCGGGACGTCGCTCCCGGTCGCGCCGAATTCTCCTGAGCAGATCACTATCAGGCCCACGACATACAGCAGGTCCCCGCGCGCGGCAGGCGGGATCGAGCGAGCCGAGGCGACCAGGTGTGGCACCGCGGCATAGGCGGCCGGCCAGGCGGTGCCCTCGGAACACAGGTACGGCCACAGGTCGTCGAAGCGTTTCGCATCCCGCGGATTCTCGGCGATCCACCGCAGCTCGTGCGGCACGAACACGACCTCGCTGCCGAGAGGCCGACCATTCGACCAGTGGCGGTGGTCGAGTTCGAGCCAGCGAGGGTCATCGAGGGGCAGCATGGGAACGAGAGTAGAGAGTAGATTCCGGTCGTGACCGTCGACATCGATGCCGCGCAGTTCGGCAACCTCCTGCACGCGTACGGACGGTCCACCGATACACCTGCGCACCTGGCCGCGCTGGCCGGTGCGGACCCGGACGCGCGTCGCGCCGCGCTGGAACACTTGTGGTCGGCCGTCATTCACCAAGGCACGCCGTGGACGGCGACACCGCCCGCGGCCGTCGTGGTCGCCGAGCTGCTGGCGGGCCCGTTGCTGACCGACGCCGAGTTGCGGGCCGACCTGCTCGGTTTCCTGGCGGCCGTCGCCGAGGCCGGTTGGGTGTACGAGGACCTCGACGAACTGGCCCCACCAGCGGATTTCGATTTCGACTCGGCCCTCGCTGCGGCGCTCGACAGCGGCGACGAGGAGGAGCTGTACGGCGACGAGATCATGGCGAACGCGCTCTACGGCCGTGCAGTGGGCGGTTGCCGCGCCGCCGTCCCCGCTCTCCTCCCGGCCATCATGTCGGCACTGTCCGACCCCGAGACCCCGGTCCGCGCGGCAGCAGCCCACGCGCTCGCCGCCTGCCGCGCCTCGCTCACCGACCCGGACACGGGTGATCGGCTCGACGAATTGGCCGCCCGAGCCGGCTCCGACGAGCGAGCCGCGCTGGTGCTGGCCATGGGCGAACTCGGTCTGAAACCCCGTGCGTACCTGGATGATCCGCACCCCGGCGTGCGGGCGTGCGCCGCGCTGGCGCCCGGCTTGGCCGGCGACGAGGTCGCGACCGCCGAGATCCTCGCCGCGCTGCGGGACCCGGCGGCCACCGACGACTGGTTCACCCGACGTCCGCCGCAGCTGGGTAGGCGCATTCGCTTCACCCTGGTCGCGGCGGCGATCGACCGCATCGAGGACACAGCCCGATTGCTCCCTGCCGCACGGGCCATCGCCGCGATCGCCCACCTCCACACCGTCGACCACGACTGGGGACCGCTCCTGCGCGCCTTCTTCGCCGACTACACCGGCGGCAGCCCGACCGACATCCAAACCGGCTACCTCGCCGCGCTGATCGACAACCCCGACCTGTGGGACCCCCGACACGGCAACGCCGGCCTCGTCTTCCGCGACGCCGGGCTGCCGTATGACCGCGACACCTGCCGCGCGCTGATTCGGGCGGGAGAGTAGCGCGCGACAGCAGCTGTGCGCGTGACCGAGTTTGCGCCGGTTCATTCGGATACCGTCGAGTCCATGTTGGGAGTGCACTTCGCCATTACCGCCGAGCAGGAGCGGGCGCTACTCGCCGCCGACGACCGGGATGATGTGGACGCGATCGACGAGTTGCTCGGCGACATCGAGGAATCCTGGTCGGAGCCCGACCTGAAAGTCGACACCGACAAAGCCTGGGACGCTATTCATCGCAGCCTGACCGACGGCACCCTCGACCCCAGCAGCGGGCAGTATCCGCTCTCGCCCGCCATTCTCGGCGGTCGGCATCTGCATGACGACTACTACGCGGTGTATATCGGCGCGGAGCAGGTGCGGGACGTCGCGAAAGCGCTGCACGAGGTTGTCCGTGCCGATATGCGGTCGGCCTTCGACGCCATCGACGACGAGGAATACGCCGGGGCACTCGATGACGAGGACTTCGAGTACACCTGGAGCAATTTCGTCGACGTCCGGTCCTTCTACCACCGGGCGGCCGCGGCGGGACGAGCCGTGATCTTCACTGCGCAGTGACGATCCCATTGTGATCGGAGTCGCGGGTCATAGCGGGGCGCCGAAATCTTGTGTCCACAAGGGTCCGTCGGTGCCGAAGTGGACTCCGATGCCGATATCGGTGTACGCGCAGTTGAGGATATTGCCGCGGTGGCCGGGGCGCGACAGCCACTCGGCCATCACCTCCGCGGCGTCGGCCTGGCCGTGGGCGATGTTCTCGCCGACGGTGCGCCACAGATAGCCGGCGGCCACGACTCGCTGGTTCGGCATCCACCCGTCGGGGTCGCGATGATCGAAGTAGGCGCGAGCGGCCATATCGTCGGAATGGCGCTGTGCCGCGTTCTGCAGGCGCGCGTCGGGCCGTAGTGCGCCGCATCCGTGCTGCGCGCGTTCGCCGTTCACGAGTTCGAGCACACCTGCGCGCGCCGCGTCGGTCTGTGGATCGGACGGAGCGGGCGGCTGCGCCGAACCGACGTCCGGTCCCTGGGACGAGCCGGTTCCGATCCACACGGGCGGGTCCGACAGGGCAGTGGTATGGGAAAGCACTGCCCCGGCCATCACGCAGGTGATGACGGTGGCGGATCGCTTGAAATACACCACTGATGCTCCCATTGTCGTGTTGCTCCAGGATGTTTCGATAGCGGTCGGCGGTACCGACCCGGCTATGTGTCGATGTCGAGGCGGTGGTTGGTGGCGGCCAGCTGTCGGAGGGTGCTGTCGGTCAGGTTCGCGGTTTGGGTGCTGTCCAGCAGCGCAGTCAGTCGATCCCAGTGGAGGGCAACGTGATCGCCGGGTCGCGGGTCTGTCGTCAGGCGGCCGTCGGCGGTGAGGGTCGCGGTGCGGGTGCCGGGTGGGCCCAGGTCGAGGTGGTGGCCGTCCCAGGTCAGGTGGCTGGCTTCCAGCCGGACGTGGGAGCCGTCGCGGGCCACGACGCGCGCCGGGGTGATGCGGCATTTGTCGAGGACTTCCAGGGCGGTGGGGGTTGCCGCCGTGCCGAGCAGGCGGCTCCACGGGTAGACGCCGAAGACGTGGAAGCAGTGGTTGGGGGCGGCTTCGGGGGCGAGCCGGGGGGTCAGGTGGGTCCAGTACAGGCCTGCGGCCGGGCCCAGGATGGCGAGCAGTTCGGCGCAGAAGGCTGCCGGATCGAGGGTCGAGCCGATTCCTCCACCGTGCCAATAGGATTCGACCAAGCGCAGGTCGAGGGGGTCGGCGATGCCGGTCATGGCGGACATGACCTGGAGGTAGGGCCAGGCGCCGGTGAAGCGGCGGGCGGCGGCGCGGATCAACGCTGGCGATCCGTCGGACAGAGCCGTCGTGTCGGGTGGTCCGCAGTAGCCCAGCGCGTTCGGCGGGTAGGCGTAACGCGCGAACATCGTCTCCCCGGCCCCCGGGCCGGGTGGCTGGGACCGGGTGGAATCGGGGTGGGGGACGGTGATGGCGGGCCTCCGTGAGTTGGGGGTCAGCAGATGCGTGGAAGCTGTTCTCCTGCGGGTAGATCGACGACTCGGGTGCCACCGAGCGCGGTGTGCGCGGTCACCATGCCGGGATGCTCGGCCACACAGCGGCCGATGATCGCGGCGTGCACCCCGAGCGGATGGGCGCGCATGGCGGCCAGCACCCGATCGGCGTCCGCGGCGGGCACGAAGGCCACCAGCTTGCCTTCGTTGGCCACGTACAGCGGGTCGAGGCCGAGCAGCCCGCATGCGTCACGGACCCCGGCGGGGATCGGAATCGTTTTCTCGTCCAAAGCGATTCCCACGCCCGCGGCGCGCGCGATCTCGTTCAGGCTGGCGGCCAGTCCACCGCGTGTCGGGTCGCGCATGGTGTGCACGGTCGCGCCGGTCGCCAGCATCGCCGCGACCAGACCGTGCAGGGGAGCGGTGTCGCTGCACACGGTGGTCCCGAACTCGAGTCCCTCGCGGCAGGACAGTACCGCGACACCGTGCAATCCGATCTCCCCGCTGACCATCACCACGTCCCCGGGCGCGGCGAGTTCGGGCCGGATGTCGACGCCGGGATCGAGCACGCCGATGCCCGCGGTATTGACGTAGATGCCGTCCCCGTGCCCGGCGTCGACGACCTTGGTGTCGCCGGTGACGAGCGCGACGCCGGCGCCCAGTGCTGCGGTGCCCATGGCGGACGCCACTTCCGCGATCCGCACCAGCGGGGTGCCTTCTTCGAGGATGAACGCCGTCGACAGGACCAGCGGCCGCGCCCCCGACATCGCCAGATCGTTGACCGTGCCGTTGACGGCCAGATCGCCGATGGATCCGCCGGGAAACGTCAACGGCTTCACCACGAACGAGTCGGTGCTGAACGCCAGCCGGGTCTCGCCGACCGTCACGACCGCCGAGTCGCCGAGCCCGGCCTGCGCCGCCGCCCCGAACGCGGGCAGGAACAGATGCTCGATCAGCTCGCCGGACATCGCGCCGCCACCACCGTGCCCCATCACGATGGTGGGTGAGTCCCGCAACGGCATCGGGCACACCCAGTTCTCGAAATCGACGGCGCCGTTGCCGGTTCCGACCACGTCAGGCATGAGCCACCTCCGCCGGCAGGTCCAGCCGCCGGTACAGGTAGTAGGCCGCGCAGGCGCCCTCGGAGGACACCATGGTGGCGCCGAGCGGATTACGCGGTGTGCACTCCTTGCCGAAGGCCGCGCACTCGTGCGGTTTGATCAGGCCCTGCAGCACCTCGCCCGACCGGCAGATCGGCGATTCCTCGGTGTGCAGATCGCTGACCGCGAACCGGTGTTCGGCGTCGAACTCGCGGTAGCGCGGCGAGAGCCGCCAGCCGCTCTGCGGAATCACCCCGATGCCGCGCCAGCCGCGGTCGGTGATCTCGAAGACGTCCTCGAGCATGGCCTTGGCGGCCGGATTGCCCTCGGCGGTGACCGCGCGCCGGTAGGCGTTCTCCACCTCGTGGCGGCTGTGTTCGAGCTGGTCCACGGTGCGCCGGATGCCCTCGAGAATGTCGAGCGGCTCGAATCCGGTGACCACCACCGGAACCCGGTACTTCTCGGCCAGCGGCGGATATTCGGCGGTGCCCATCACCGTGCACACGTGCCCGGCGGCCAGGAAGGCCTGGACCCGGCAGCTCGGCGATTCCATGATGGCGGCGATCGCCGGGGGCACCAGCACGTGCGAGACGAGCAGCGAGAAGTTGCGCACGCCGAGCTTCTGCGCCTGGTAGACGGTCATGGCATTGGCCGGGGCGGTGGTCTCGAACCCGATGCCGAAGAACACGACCTGCCGGTCGGGGTTGGCGCGGGCGAGCTCGAGCGCGTCGAGCGGTGAGTAGACGACGCGGACGTCGCCGCCCTCGCTCTTGATTCGGAACAGATCCTTGGAACTGCCCGGCACCCGCAGCATGTCGCCGAACGAGCAGAAGATGACATTCGGCTGGGCGGCGATGGCCAGCGCCTTGTCGATCAACTCCAGCGGGGTCACGCAGACCGGGCAGCCGGGACCGTGGATCATCTCGATCTGGTCCGGCAGCAGTTGGTCGATGCCGTGGCGGATGATCGAATGCGTCTGCCCGCCACAGACTTCCATGATCGACCAGCGCCGCGTGGTGGTGGAGCGGATCCGATCCAGCAGCAGCTTCGCCAGTTCCGGATTACTGAATTCGTCGAGGTATTTCATGGTGTCACCTCCGGATCGGCGGTCGGGGTGGTGTCCGGGTTGGCCACTCCGGCCTGGGCGGCGGCGATCGCGAATCCGTCGCCGAATTCCTCCTTCAGCACGCCGAGGTGTTCGAACTCGGCGAGCGTCTGCATGGCCGACTCCTCGTCGAGGCGCTGGATGGCGAAGCCGACGTGCACGATCACGTAGTCGCCGACGGCGATGTCCGGGATGTACTGCAGGCAGACATCCTTCTGGACGCCGCCGAAGTCGACCACCGACATCCGCGTGCCGTCCCGCTCGTGGACGCTGAGCACTTTGCCGGGGACTGCCAGGCACATCGCTGTTCTCCTTCCGCTCAGCTCGCCGCGACGGCGAGTAACTGGCCGAACGCGATCCCACCGTCGTTGGGTGGCACGCGATGGTGGGTGAGGACATGGAAATCGTGCTTGCGCAGCAGCCGCAGCACGGTCGTGAGCAGCAGCGCGTTCTGGAACACGCCGCCGGACAACGCGACCGGTTGCTCCGGATCGCCGTAGCGTAACGCCAGATCCAGCACCAGATGCGCGACGCCCGCGTGGAACCGCGCGCCGACGACACCGGCGGGCACACCGCCGCGCACATCGGCGATCACCGCGGCGAGCACGGGCGCCGGATCGATGGCGGCCGTCTCGTCGGCGGGGTTGCCGGGCAGGGCGAACCGGTAGGCGACCTCGCCCGGGTCGGCGTCACGGGACAGGCCCTCCCATTCGATGGCGGCCTGCGCCTCGTAGTCGACCTCGTGCCGCACCCCGCACAGCGAGGCGACGGCGTCGAACAACCGGCCCATGCTGGAGGTGGGCACGCAGCCGAGCCCGGTGTCGAGCTGATGCGCCAGCACCTGCCGCTCGCGCGGCGGGCAGGCTTGGACGCACGGCAGATCCGGCGACCAGTCGAGGTGCGCGGACCGCAAGTGCGCCAGCGCCATTCGATAGGGCCGCTGCACGCTGAGGTCGCCGCCCGCCAGCGGCACGTAGCGCAGGTGCGCCAGGCGGCGGAAACCCTTGTAGCTCGCGGCGAGCACCTCCCCGCCCCAGATGGCGCGGTCGGGCCCGTAACCGGTGCCGTCGAAGGCGAATCCGAGCACGGTCGCGCTCGCGTCCAGGCCGTGCTCGCCCATCACGGCCGCCACGTGCGCGTGATGGTGCTGCACCAGCCGGATCGGCCGGTGGCCCGCGTGTTCCGCGGCCCAGGCGGTGGACCGGTAGCGAGGGTGGGCGTCGGCGGCGAGCTGCTGCGGGGCGACGCCGGTGAGTTTCTCCAGATGCCTTTCGGCGGCGGTGAACGCGCGCAGGGTCGCGACGTCGTCCATGTCGCCGATGTGCTGGCTCAGCCAGGCGTAGCGGCCGTCGGCGACGGCGCAGGTGTTCTTGAGGTCCGCGCCGACGGCGAGGGTCGGCGCGGCGGGCATCGGCAGGGCCAGCGGCAGCGGGGCGTAGCCGCGGGAGCGCCGGAACGGCACCTCGACGCCGTCGACCACCTTGACCACCGAGTCGTCGCACGGCACCAGGATCGGGCGGTTGTGGGACAGGACGGCGTCGGCGAGCCCGGACAGTCGTTCCCGGGCGTCGGAGTCGGTGTGGCAGATCGGTTCTCCGCCGAGGTTGCCCGATGTCATGACGAGCACGCGCGGGCCGGGAGCGTCGCCGGGCAGTCCGAACAGCAGCAGATGCAGCGGCGTGTAGGCGATCATCACCCCGAGATCGCGGTTGTGCGGCGCGACCGCGTCCACGGGCAGCGGCGGCGCGTCGGGGTCCTCGGCCGCGGAGGTTCGGCGCGGCAGCAGCACGATGGGCCGGGCCGGACCCGTGAGCAGGGCCGCGGCCGTCGCATCTACCTCGGCGATGGCCGCGGCGGTCGCCAGATCGGGCACCATGACCGCGAACGGCTTGTCGCCGCGGCGTTTCCGTCGGCGCAGTTCCGTCACCGCGGCGCTGTCGGCGGCATCGCAGGCCAGGTGATAGCCGCCGATGCCCTTGACGGCCAGAATTCCGCCGTCGCGCAGCATGTTCCGTGCCGCGCGCAACGGCTCCCCGGCCTCGGGGTCGGAGAAGGTCAGGGTCGGCCCGCACTCGTTGCAGGCGATCGGCTGCGCGTGGAAGCGGCGGTCGCCGGGATCGGTGTACTCGCGCGCGCAGGTCTCGCACATGGCGAACCCGGCCATCGAGGTCTGCGGGCGGTCGTAGGGCAGCGCGGCGATGATGGTGAACCGCGGACCGCAGTTGGTGCAGGTGATGAACGGATGCCGGTAGCGCCGGTTGGCCGGATCCTGAAGTTCGGCGGCGCATTCCGCGCAGATCGCGACATCGGGCGACGCGAGGGTGCGCCCCTCGCCCCGGGTGGTCCCGGCGATGTGGAATCCGGTCCCGCCGCGGACCGGGATCGCGGTCTGCTCGACGGTCTCGACGACCGCCAGCGGCGGCGGGCGGCCCCACAGGCGCGCGACGAAGGCGTCCACCCCGTCCGCCGCGCCCTCGATCTCGATGACCACCCCGGAACTGTCGTTGCACACCGATCCGGTCAGGGCCAGCTCGGCCGCCGTGGTGTACACGAAGGGCCGGAACCCGACGCCCTGCACCACGCCGCCGACGATGATCCGCCGCCGGACCCGGGCGCCGGTCACGGCTCCTCACCCGACCCCATCAGCCGCAGCCCCGCCAGCGCGGCGGCGGCCCCGGCCGCGTCGGTCTTCTCGACCGCGAACCCCATGTGGATGATCACCCAGTCGCCGGGACCGGCCGGATCGTCCTCCAGCAGGCCGACATTCACGGTCCGCTGCTCGCCGGAGACGTCGACCAGCGCGATCTGACCGTGATAGCCCTCGATCGGACCGACGACGCGGCCGGGGATGCCCAGGCACATCGTTCACACCTCCTGCGGGTGCCGCAGCGCGGTCACCACGGATTCGACGGCGGCCATCGCGGGGTCGACCGCGGCGGCCACGGGTTCGGTCAGGCCGATGCGGTCGGCGACCGAGCTGATCTGGCAGCCCACGATCACCGTCGGCGGAATGGTTCCGCCCATCGCCCGTACCACGGCGAAGACCGCGTCCGGGTGCATGGCGTGCGCGTCGAGACCGACGGCGCCGCCGCCCGGATCGGCGTGGAACACGTCCACCTGACCGGGCGCGCCGCGGTCGGGCAGCGCGTCGACGAGCACCAGCGCGTCCCAGCCGTCGAGCAGGTCGTAGGCCAGGTGCAGGCCGCGGATGCCGTAATCGGTCACGCGCACCTCGGGTTCGGTGCTCGCCGGCATGCGCCGCACCACCTCGGAGCCGAACCCGTCGTCTCCGAGGAAGATATTGCCGATGCCGGCGACCAGCACTCTCGTCGTGGGAATCACCCCGCTACATGTGCCGGATTCGCAAGTATCGGCGCACATCCGGTATCGACCGGATGCCGACCGCTGCCACCAACAGCGCTGCCAGGGCCACGAGCACGACGGCGATCACACCTACGATTTCCATGGCGGGATTCCTTTCTCGATCGGTTCGACTTCGTCGGGCGCGAAATACAGGTAGCGGCCGTACCATTCGTGCATCTCGGCGGCGGGATCGTCCTCGACGACCACCGCCAGGTGGAGCTGCCCGTCGACGTCCTCGTGTACCGAGGCGACGCGCGCGGTGCGGCCCGCGTAGAACAGGTCCTGCGCGTCGGCGCGGCGGGAGGGATGCAACCGCACCCGGCTGCCCCGGGCGACGGGCGTGCCGGCGATCACGACCGTGTCGGAGTCGGGGTCGACGGCGGTGTCGGACAACGGATCCCACCACGGGGTGTCCGGGTCGAGGGCGGGCAGGACGCGTGGCGATCCCGGTGCGGCGTCCACGAGCTGGTTGTCGTCGCGCAGCAGGCTGTCGTCGCGGAGCAGTCCGTGCAGTCCCTGCATGCTCTCGGGTGTCATGGCCTCGCAGCGGTCGATCAGCTCGCCGGCGCGCGGGTCGGTGGCTCGGGCCTGATCCTTCTCCTCGTCGGTGAGGGTGAGCACGCGCAGGGTCAGGATCTCGTCGATCTCGGTGGAATCGAACAACGGACCGGCGCTCTGCTCGGCGATGCGGGGATGGTCGTAGAGAATGATCGGCGAGATCAGCAGCAGGTCCTCGGTGCCCTCGGGACCCGCGAGCACGGGGAAGCAGCGGCGCTGGGTACAGCCCGCGGCCGCGTCGACGGCGTCCTTCGGCGGGTCGATCAGCGACAGGAAGACGCCGTCGCGCAGCTCGCAGAGCACGTGCGCGCCGAGGAAGGATCGGGTGACGGCGTCGTCCTTGTCGATCGCGGCGACACCGAGATTGCGGACGGTGACGCTGATCCGCTGATAGCGGCCGACCGGCTCGACGACGGTCTCGGCCAGGCCGGTCAGGGTGCGGCGGGTGCGCACGAGGCTGCCGAAGGGGGTGCCGTCGTCGTCGGCGAAGTCCTCGATGTCCACCCCGCCGTCCACGTCGATGCGGAACGTGGTGTCCGACAACGGTCTGGGCCCCGAGTCGATCTCCTGCTCGACGGCCTCGTCCCAGCCGGTCCAGACCCGTGCGCCCGCGCGTAGTTCCGGCACCGTCCGCCCGGTGACGTCCTCGACGGTGCGGCGTTGCAGTTGCAGGAACCGGACCGTCAGGCGCAGGGTCGCGGCGGGGCCGGCGTCGACCAGGAATTGCGCGGCGAGCGCGGACTCCTCGCCGAAGCCCGCCGCGTCCGCACCCTCGGGACCCAGGACCCCGAATTGCCAGCGGGACTGGTTCTTTCGCGCGTTCGCGTGGTACGGGTACAGCAGGTAGCCCTCGTACAGCACGGCATCGGCGACCGCCCGCGCCTGGTCGCGGACGCTGCCGGGCTCGTGCCCGCTCACGACGGCTCCCGCGACGGGGCCGACAGCAGTTCGGTGACCGCCTGGTCGTAGTCGAGAAAGCCGTGCCCGGACTTGTAGGCGGTGAGGGCGTCGATGGTCGCGCGCCGCATCCGGACCCAGCCGGTGTCGGGGTAGTGGGTGTCCATCAGTTGCCGCCACACCGACACGGGCATATTGAAGCGGTCGTCGCGATCCCACGGGATCTGCTGCACCGAGAAACCCGTCGCGCCTTTGAAGAACACGGTCCCGCTGAACAGGAACAACAGCGGCACCGTCCCGTCCCGCAGGGCGTGCAGGTACTTCGATCCGGTCACCTCGAGGTCATAGGTGCACGGCAGCGGCAGGTCGACCTCGGCGCCGCCGGTGAAGCCGGGCACCGTCGTCGTGGTGTGCATCCACAGGAACGTTCGCTGGGTGTCGTGCCAGCGGTCGCGGGTGCCGAACAGGTCGAGCAGCCCGCTGCCCTCGGCGTCGGTGTAGGCGCGTCGATTGGGTTCGATGCGGACCTGGGCCCGTAAGGCGATGGCGTGCACCGGTTCCTCGCCGAGCGCCGCGATCCCGACGCGCGCCGACAGCGTCGGCCCGATGGCGTAGGGCTCGGGTTTGATGTCGAGCACCGCGAAGGTGATCGAGTAGGCGGGGCTCACGGCCGCCCACCGCCTCGGGCGAGAGCGCGGGCGTTCATGGTGGTGAAGAACTCGTCGATATAGTGCCGGGCCTCGGAGCCGCCGTCGAATCCCTTCCACAGCAACCGCATTCGCCCGACGAACTCGTAGCAGGTGTCGATGGGCAGCAGTAGGCAGTCGCCGGGGCTCTCGCGGCCGGCGCTGCCGGGCATCCGGATCAGCAACGCTTCGACATCGTCGGCGAGCACATCGAGCTCGGGATGGTTGCGCAGCAGGTCCCGCCAGTGCTCGGGTGGCAACTCCGACTCGGTCGCGCCGGCCGGGCCCGGATAGAACGCGACCGTCCGGCCCTGCGCGGAATTCGCGAACAGGAACGCCAGACCTACCGGAATCTCGAGCGCGTCCCACTCGGCGGCCGTGATCGCGGTCTGCCCGAACGCCAGATACCGGTCCGGGACGGCGCGGTAGCGCAGCGCCGCCGCCGGCTCGGTGAACAGCAGATAGCAACTGGTGCAGACGCATTGCAGGTGGCGGCTCTCCACATCGACCACATGGCGGTGCGGCGCGCCGATGAGCTCGGCGCACATCTCGCAGCGCTCACCGGCCGGTCCGGGATCGGGCCGGTTCGCGAGTCGGCGCAGCACCGAGAACGAGGCGCTCATGTGGTGGTCTCCAGCGCGGGCACCGCCACCGTGGGCACGCCGTCGCGCAGCAGCACCGGCAGGGGCCGCAGGTGGCCTTCCCCGTCGAGCCGGTCCCCGGCGTGCACGGCGTCGTAGTGCGCCCGGCAACCCGGGCAGCGCAGCACGGCGTCGCCGACCGGGTACCCGGGCCGCCGATGCAGCTGGGCGCCGGTGAGCGAGCCGCCGCAGGCCGGGCAGGTGTCGCGGTACACCAGCAGGTTGTCGCCGACGCGGCAGGCCAGCAGGGCCTGCCCGGCGACCTCGTATCCGGCGACCTCGCCCGGACTCAGTTCCGCCAGCTCGGGCACCGCGACCCAGTCGGCGGCGGGCGCGGCGTGCACCCGGGTGAACAGGGACTCGGCCGGAATCACCGCTGCGGTCGAATCGGTCTGCGCGGCAACGACTTCGATGCGCTCGATCTCCGGCGCCGCGGCACGGACGGCTTCCTCGACCGCCAGTTCCAGGGTCACCGAGGACGACGGGCAGCCGCGGCAACTGCCCGAGAGCTCCAGCCACACCACCCCGTCCTCGACCCCGACCAGGCTGACGTCGCCGCCGTGGGAGCCGAGATAGGGGCGGACGCTGTCGAGCGCGGCGCGCACCCGCGTGGGGGCGTCGTCGGGGTGCAGCCCGTGCACGATCAGCAGACTGGCCACCAGTTCGTCCGCGGCCAGCCGCTGCACCGCGTCGTCGGCGAGCAATTCGACGATCCGGTGCAGCCCGGCGCCGTACAACTCGACGAGTTCACCGACGAGTTGTTCGGCGCGCTCGCGGGCGATCGGCCCGCCCGCGGAGCTCGCGTCGAGGAGGTCTTCGATCCGGTCGCCGGCGTGCCGCCAATGGTCGTCGCGCGCCGCCGGACGATCGTCTCCCATCGATGTCCCTCCTCACGGTCTGGGTCCTCGTCACTCGGTGACGGGCGTCTGGGTGGGGGAGTGCAGCAGGTCCAGCGACTTGCCACCGCCCAGATACATGTGCACGCCACACGGCAGGCACGGATCGAAACTGCGCACGGTGCGCATGATGTCGATCCCCTTGAAGTGCTCCCGGTCGTTCTCCTCGAAGATGGGCTGACCCTGCACCGCGTCCTCGTACGGACCCGGCGTGCCGAAGCTGTCGCGCGGGTTCGCGTTCCAGGGCGTCGGCGGGTACGGGTGATAGTTGGCGATCTTGCCGTCGCGAATCACCATGTGATGCGACAGCACCCCGCGGACCGCTTCGGTGAATCCGCATCCGATGCCCTCCTCGGGGACCTCGAACGCCTCCCAGGTCTTCGTGCGGCCCGCCCGGATCTCGACGAGCGCCTGCTCCGCGAAATGCAGCGCGCAGGCCGCCGCGTAGGCCTGGAAGTAGGTGCGAGCCCGGTTCCGCTCGATGGTGTTCGAGCCGAAAGCCGGTATCTTCCACTCGAATTCGACCGGCCCGCGCAGGGCCGTCTTGGGCAGGTTGATCTGCACGCTGTGGCCGGTGGACTTCACGTAGCCGATGTCGACCAGCCCGGCCAGCGCGGTGGCCCACAATCGGGCCAGCGGTCCGCCGCCGGTGTCGAGGGCCAGATGGTCGGTGCCGTCGAACCAGCGCGGCGACATCACCCAGCTGTACTTGTCCTCCAGATCGCGTTTCTGCGGCTTGGGGTTGGTGTGCTGGTTCCACGGGTGCCGCCGGTCCACCGGATTGCCCAGCGGATCCTGCGTCACGAACATCTCCTGATCGGTCCAGTCGTCGTAATACGAACTGCCCAGCAGGATTCGGATGCCGAGGTTGATGTCGACCAGCGAGGTGGTGAGGAGCTTGCCGTCGACGACAATGCCGGGGGAGACGAACATGTGCCGTCCCCAGTCCTCCATGTCACGGTAGGAGAAGTTGCAGAACTCGGGATCCTGGAACGAGCCCCAGCAGCCGAGCAGGGTGCGGCGCAGTCCGACCTGGTCGTAGCCGGGCAGGGCCTCGTAGAAGAAGTCGAACAGGTCGTCGTGCATGGGCACGACCTTCTTCATGAACTCCACGTACCGCATCAGCCGCGACATGTAGTCGGTCATCAGCTGGATCGTGGCCACGGTGCCCACACCGCCGGGATACAGCGTCGACGGGTGGACGTGGCGGCCCTCCATGAGGCAGAACATCTCTCGCGTGTACCGGCTGACCTGCAGCGCTTCGCGATAGAACTCGCCGGTGAAGGGATTGAGCGCGCGCATGATGTCGGCGATCGTGCGATAGCCGTGCGCGTCCGCGTGCGGCGCGGCGGTCTTCTCCGCCAGCGTGAGCACGCCGGGATTGGTCTCGGAGACCATCTTCTCGCAGAAGTCCACGCCGACCAGATTCTCCTGGAAGATATTGTGGTCGAACATGTATTCGGCGGCCTCGCCGAGATTGACGATCCATTCGCCGAGGTTCGGCGGCTTCACGCCGTAGGCCATGTTCTGGCAGTAGCACGAGCAGGTGGCGTGATTGTCACCGCAGATGCCGCAGATGCGGCTGGTGATGAAGTGCGCGTCACGCGGATCCTTGCCGCGCATGAAGATGGAGTAGCCGCGGAAGATCGACGACGTGCTGTGGCATTCGACCACTTCGCGATTCGCGAAATCGATTTTGGTGTAAATGCCCAGACTGCCGACGATGCGGGTGATCGGATCCCACGCCATTTCCACGAGCGAATCGGGCTCGATGAGGCGATGCGAGGGTTCCGGAATGATCTGAGTCATCGGAATTCTCCTACCAGGTGCGTCGTGCACCCGTCTCGAGCTCGGTGCCCCGATGCCGCCAGTGCGGCTCCTTGTCCACGGTGCGCTCAGTGATGTGGCGCAGACTGCGGATCACCGATCCGTACAGTCCGGACGCGGTGGAGGACAGCTTTCCGCCCGGTGGTTCGTCCATGAACGGCATGAACTTGTCCGGGAAACCGGGCATGGTGCAGCCGATGCAGATACCGCCCACATTCGGGCACCCGCCCACGCCGTTGAGCCAACCGCGCTTGGGGACATTGCATTTCACGACCGGACCCCAGCAGCCGAGTTTGACGATGCACTTCGGCGAACCGTATTCGTGCGCGAAATCGCCCTGTTCGTAATAGCCGGCCCGGTCGCAACCCTCGTGCACGGTCGCGCCGAAAAGCCATTTCGGGCGCAGCGCTTCGTCGAGCGGAATCATCGGCGCCTGGCCGGTCGCCATGTACAGCAGGTAGGTCAGGGTCTCGGAGAGATTGTCCGGCTGGATCGGGCAGCCCGGCACGCACACGATCGGGATCCCGGCCTTGCTCTTCCAGTCCCAGCCCAGATAGTCCGGGACGCCCATGGCTCCGGTCGGATTGCCCGCCATGGCGTGGATGCCGCCGTAGGTGGCGCAGGTGCCCACCGCCACGACCGCGGTTGCCTTGGGCGCCAAGCGATCCAGCCATTCGCTGGTGGTCATGGGCTGACCGGTCTCGGGATTGTTGCCGAACCCGCACCAGTAGCCTTCGGTGTGCAGCTGCTCGTTGGGAATGGAGCCCTCCACGACCAGCACGAACGGCTCGATTTCACCGCGGTCGGCCTTGAAGAACCATTCCAGGAAGTCATCGGCGCCCCCGGCGGGGCCACATTCGAAATCGATCAACGGCCAGTGGACGGCGACCTTCGGCAGTCCCGGAAGGGATCCGAGAGCGATCTCCTCGACACTGGGTTGGGTGGCGGCAGTCAACGCCACCGAGTCACCGTCACAACTGAGGCCTGCGTTGATCCACAGGACGTGGATCAGCGTCTCTTCGGCTTTGACTGCTTCGCCAGTTGGCATGAATGCCGCCCTTCAGAAGCTGGTGGCCACCTGCGTGGTTCCCATACAGCACGGAATCGCGTCGAAATGTGACCCTGATCACGCCAGTCTATTCTCGGCGCAGACCTTCCTCAAGATCGCTGAGCAGCGCGGATGTCTGTTCGAACAGCCATTCGTACCACCTGTCCAGGCCCATTCCGGTGGTCGCCGACACCGTCAGCACATCGATGCCGGGATGGATGGAATTCGCGTACTCGCGGCACCGCTCCACATCGAAATCCACGTAGGGCAGCAGGTCCATTTTGTTGACCAGCACCAGCGAGGCGGCCGCGAACATGTGCGGGTATTTCAACGGTTTGTCGGTGCCCTCGGTCACCGAGATGACGACGACTTTCGCGTGCTCGCCCAGGTCGAAAAGGGCGGGGCAGACCAGATTCCCGACGTTCTCGATGAACAGCAGCGTGCCGGGAGCCGGGGCGAGCGCCGTGAGCGCGGTGTCCATCATGGCGGCGTCCAGATGGCATCCGGCGCCGGTATTGACCTGGACCACGGGCCGCCCGGTCGCGCGGATGCGCTCGCCGTCGAGCATGGTCTCCTGATCGCCCTCGATCACCGCGATCGAGGTGGCGGCGAGGTCGCGCAGCGTGCGCTCGAGCAGGGTCGTCTTGCCCGAGCCGGGGGAACTGGTCAGATTGATCGCCAGGATGGCCTGCTCGGCCAGCCGGCGCCGGACCGCTTGGGCCAGTGCGTCGTTCTTCGCCAGCACCTTCTGTTCGAGGGTGATCGTCTCGGTCGGCGCGAGGTGCACGTGCTCGCCGGGGCCGTGCCCGTGCACGTGGTCGCCCGCGTCGCCGTCGTGCCGGTGCGGATGATCGTGATCGTGATCGTGCTCGTGCTCGTGTGAACGATGGTGGGGGACAACGGTGATCACGGCTGATCCGTCATCACCGCAGCCGCAGGTGGCGCACATTCCCGGCTCACCTCCAGGGACCGGATACGCAGCTCGCGCCCCGCGATGACTTCCACGTCGGCGCTGCCGCAGGGACACAACAGGATCGGATCGGCGACCTCGAAACGGTTGCCACAGGATCGACACGACGCGCTGCCCGCGATCACGGCGATCTCGAGCCGCGCGCCCTCGGCCACGGTTCCCTCCGCGGCGATCTCGAAACAGAACTCCATCGCGGCGGGGATCACCGCGCACAGCGCCCCGACCTCGACGGTCACACTGTGCACCCGCCGACCGGCCGCGTGTTCACACACCGCCTCGACCAGGCTGCTGGTTATCGCCATCTCGTGCACACGGGCCTCGATTCGACGATCGGAGAAGACCCACGCTACTCCCCGGCCTCGGGTGCGCGGGCGGTTGCCTCCACCCGGGGCGCACCGGCCCACCGCTGCTCGATGCGGCCGAAGCGCCACCCGGCCAGCGCGATCACCCAGATGCCGACGAAAACCCCGACGACCAGGCAACCGAGCAGCGTCGAATCGATCCCGCCGGGGTCGGACCGCGCGCCGCGCAGGCTCAACAGCTCGACCGTGCCCACGATCAGGGCGATCGCCACCGACAGCGCCGTCACGGTGAGGTTGTAGTAGACCTTGCGCAGCGGCTGCGCGAACGCCCAGCCGTAGGCGAAGTTCATGAAGGTGCCGTCGATGGTGTCGAGCAGGCTCATGCCCGCCGCGAACAGCACCGGCAGGCACAGGATGGCGTACCAGGGCAGCCCGGCCGCCGCGCTGGTCCCGGCCAGCACCAGCAGCGCGACCTCGGTGGCGGTGTCGAAGCCCAGGCCGAACAGCAGGCCGATCGGGAACAGCTGCCACGGCCGGGAGATCGACTTCATCACCGGGCCCAGCAGCCGGGTCACGAATCCGCGCCCGGCGAGCCGGTCCTCGAGTTCGGCCTCGTCGAACCGGCCCGAGCGCAACCCGCGCACCGACCGCAGAATCCCGGTCAGCACAACGAGATTGATGATCGCGATGAGGTAGAGGAAGCCGCCCACCACCGCGGCGCCGATCACGCCGGAGTAGTGGTGCAGCGCCGAGGAATCATCGGTCACCGGACCTGCCACCGCTTTCACGCCCACCGACAGCAGCAGCGCCAGCCCGAACACCACGGCGGAATGCCCGAGCGAGAAGTACAGCCCGACCGACAACGGCCGCTGCCCGTCGTGCATGAGTTTTCGGGTGGTGTTGTCGATGGCGGCGATATGGTCGGCGTCGAAGGCGTGCCGCAGGCCCAGCACGTAGGCGGTGAGCCCGACCCCGAACCCGAGCGTCCGGTCGCCGACGCTGAAGTGTTGTGGGGCCACGAGTCCGATCAGCGTGCCCCAGCCGATCACGTGCAACCCGACGATCACCGCGATGATCCCGGCCAGGCGGAGCCATTCCTGCCTGGTGATGGTGAACCGATCGGTCAGAAAGCCGATCGGGCCACGTCGCTGCACTGTCGACGCCACGGCTGACTCCCTGCGGCCCGGGTTCCTCGACCGTAGACTCCGCCGCCCCCGCGCGGCAAGGCCACTGGACGTGGCCGGGACTGCGGAGTGCATTGTTTATGCATCGATAGACTCGATCGTTTCACCGGGCGGGTAGGCCCGCCGCGGTGGCGCAGTACTGCCACACCCGTTCCCGGTCGGCGGCCGACGTGCGGGTCCGCGCCCGGTAGTGCTCCGGCCGGGCGCGGCGATCGTGCCAGAAACGCCCGGACGGCACGTCGGTGGCCGCCAGCCACACCGCGGTGTCCGCGCCCTGCTCGGGCGTGCGCAACAACGGTCCGGCCAGCCGTCGGAAGCGGGGCAGCGCCGCCGAGATGCCGGGGGTGTCCACCCAGCCCGGGTGCATGCTGTGCACGGAAATGCCCTGCGGCGCATACCGATCGGCGAGTATCGGGGTGAGAGCCACCTGGATGCGCTTCGAGCGCGCGTAGGCCGTCGCGCCGCGATAGGGGGTTGCCCGGTACTCGATGTCGCCGGGGTGCAAGGCCTGGGTGTACATGCCGCCCGAGGACACCAGGATCACCCGCGCCGCCTCCGAGCGGGCCAGCAGTGGTGCGAGCGCCTCGGTCATCAGCAGGGGGCCGAGCACGTGGGTCGCCAGGCAGAGCTCGTGGCCCTGGGGGTTCTCGGTGCGCTGCGGCGGCAGCACTCCGGCGTTGTGGACCAGCACGTCGACGCGATCGAGCTGCCGGGCCGAGTCGGCGGCGAAATCACGGACGGCGGCCAGGTCGGAGACGTCGCAGTGCGCGACCGTGAGCGCCGC
>NZ_JBHWHH010000101.1:0-27503 GCF_042732555.1 Nocardia sp. NPDC059764 | reverse complement strand
GCTCGGTAGAGGGCGGGGGGCTCGGGCCCGCCGCCGAACGGGGATGTGCCCGAGGCTGCATAGGTGATCAGGGCGCCCAGGGCGAAAACGTCGGTGGCCGGGGTGGCGGGCAGTCCCAGGGCTTGCTCGGGGGCCATGAAGCCCGGTGAGCCGATGCGCAGGCCGGTGCCGGTGAGTGGGCTGGCGTCGGTGGCGCGGGCGATGCCGAAGTCGATGACGTGGGGGCCGTCGGCGGCGATGAGGACGTTGCCGGGCTTGAGGTCACGGTGCACGACACCGGCGGAGTGGATCGCCTGCAGGGCTTCGGCGATGCCGGCGAACAGCAGCACGACGGTGCGTTCGGGCAGCGGGCCATGGCGGTTGACGACCTGGTGCAGGGAGGGGCCGGGCACGAAGGCGGTCGCCAGCCATGGGGTGGTGGCGTCGGTGCCGGCGTCGATCACCTGGGCGGTGTAGAGGCCGAGGATGCGGCGGGCGCTGGCGACCTCTTGGGCGAAGCGGTGCCGGAACTCGTTGTTCTCGGCGAACTCGGGCCGGACCACCTTGAGCGCGACCGGGCGCCCGCCGGGGGTGTAGGCCAGGTAAACACGGCCCATGCCGCCCGCGCCGAGCCGCGCGCACAGGCGGTAACCACCGATCTCGGCAGGGTCGTCCGGGGACAACGCCTGGAAAGCCGATGGCGACGAGGCGGGCAACGGCGATGCGGTCATGCTGGCTTCCTGCAGGTTGAGCGGTTGGAACGGGACGCGGACTCACAGAGCCGTCGCGGCCGTCGATGCCGGCGCGAGTGGGTTCTCAGATCTGACCGAGGGCTTCCAACCCGTCGAACACGGCTTCCGCGGTGTGGTAGAGCGTGTTCATGCCAGCTTGGGCGGTCGGGCAGGTGGCCTGGTTCTGCATGGCGATTCCGGAGGCGAGAGCGGTCGCGCGTACGCTCTGGAACATCACGTGACTCGTGTTGCCTGGGCCGATGAGCCGGTCCGCGGTTCTGCCGAGGAAGTACAGCCCGAAGAACCCGACCAGCTTCGCACCGTAGGTGGCTTGTAGTTCGTCGGTGATGCGGTTGGTGGTGGTGATCAGCGAGTCACCGATGGTGAAGAAGTCGCCGGTGTGCTCACCGTGGGTGTCGGTGGCGGCGATCGCGGCGGGGAAGTCGATGAGCAGGTGGGCGTCGAGGGCGGTGGCGGCGATGCGGCCTGGTGAGCGCGCTGGATCGGCGGCCATGGCGTAGTAGCGTTGCCAGCCCGGGGTGACCGGCCCGCCGGTGAGGTGGCCGTGCAGGTTCTGTAGGTATTGCCGGAAGAATTCGATGCTGACTGCCCGCGCCCACTGGGGGTCGTCGAAATCGCCTGCGTCCAGTAGCGGGTTCGCATCGCGCAGGATCTCGCGGTAGAAGACCGCGAAGATCCCGCGGCGATCGTGGCTGCCGACGAGGATGGCGGTGATACGGTCCGCGCGCCGCTCACCGTCGTGGAGATCGGTCAGGGTGGCGGGGTCGGACAGTCGTACCAGCTCGGCCAGTTCCGAGCCGTCGATACCGTTGATGGCGGATACCGCTGGGATGGGCTGGTCGGCGGCGGCGACACTGGTGGCCGATCCGGTGAGCAGGGCCGTGGCCACGAGGGCCATCGCCAGGCGTGATGGGTGCATGGTGGTTCGAACTTCCGAACATCGACGGGATTCACTACCCGGGTATCCCACGGTGCTCGGGATGCCCGGGGCGCGAGTCACTTCTGTGGGTTGGTCAGGGTGTTGAACGTCTGGATGGCGCTGAGGACCACGACGGGGGCACCGACTCCGATGGTGCCGATGGCGGTGCCGAGTCCGGCGGCCAGGGCGGCTCCGGCGATACAGCCGCCGGGTGCGCCCGCGAGGAATGCGGGCGGCATGAGTGCGGTGCCGACGATGGCTCCGGCGACGCAGCCGATGCCCAGTCCCAGTGCGGCGCCGACCATTCCGCCGATGGCGGTGGCCAGGCCGATCTGGGTTCCGGCCACACCGAGTGCCGCGTTGAGCTCGTCCTGCGTAGCGATCGGCGTCAGCTGCGCGCCCGCCGCCGTGATGGCTGTGGCGGGGTTCGTGACCGGAGTAAGGGTGACGGTGCGGGCATCGGAGTCGATTCTGGCGGCGATCGGCCAGGTCTTGTTGTCGAGTTGGTAGGTCAGCGGCATGCCGAACGCGAGATTGCCGGTGTCATCAAGGATTTCGAACCGGTTGCCATGGGTGCGCAACCGGCCCGCGTCGGTGTGCAAAACGATCGAGCGATCGACAAGGGTGGCGTTGTACCCGATGCCCGCGGACACATCGCCGATCGCGATGTCCTGCTGTGGAGCGTCGGCATGATCCTGGGCGCAGGCGGTTGCGGTGGTTCCGGCGGTGATCGCGGCTGCGGCAAGGGTGAGCGCGAGGGCGGAGTGGAGGTTCTTCGGATTCATCAGGTGTTCTTTCTCGAAAATCTATCCGCAGGGGCTCGCGGTCCGCGCGAACCGCTTGGGGTGGAACGGTTTTCGTCATCGCTACGCGGGCTCTCGCCCCGGCCGCCGGTGCCGGGCGACGGGCACAACCCATCGCCCCGGCACCGGTATGGCGGTGAGGGTTGGAGTCTGGCTTTATCGACGTCAGCGGTTGATCGCGCGCTCTTGCCGCACCGACAACCGCTGGGGGCCCGGGCGCTAGCCGGTGATTTCCTTGGCGGCGCGCAGGCCGGAGCCGTAGGCGCCGTGGACGGTGCCGAAGGATTTGCGGCTGGTGGCTTCACCGGCGAAGTGGACGCGGTCGTCGATGTCGGCGGCGAGGTGGTCGCGCATGTCGGGGGTGGAGCCGACCTTGTTGAACGAGTAGGAGCCGCGCGCGTACGGATCCGACGACCAGCGGGTGATCTGGTGGTCGATGGGCGCGGGGATGCCGGGACCGTAGATGGTGCGCAGGGTTGCCATGGCACTGGCGACGAGGTCGGTGTCGGACCAGGTTTCGCTGGTGCGGCCGAAGTCGGCGGCGTTGAAGCCCAGCAGGATCGGCTGGCCGGCGGCGCCGGCGTAGTTGATCCACTGCCCCCACTGCCCGGCCTTGTCCTGGCTGGGCACGTAGGTCAGCCAGTCGGTGTCGGGCCAGAACTTGGTGGGGAACCGCAGGTAGCACTTGTCGAGCACACCCATGCCCAGTTTGCCGATCGCGGTGGTCTTGTCGGCGGGCAGGCCGGGACCGAATGCGATTGCGCCGCTTTGCAGCACGCCCAGCGGCAGGGTGACCACGACGTGGTCACCGTCGAAGGTGCCGGCACCGGTGGTGACCGTGACACCACTGTCGTTCCAGTCGATTCGAGTGACGACCGCGCCGGTGTGGACGGTCAGCCCCTTGGCGAGGTAGTCGGTGATCGCGCCGTAGCCGGCGGGGAACAGGACGTCCTTGCCTTTGATCTTGTCGTCGTCGTCGAAGTGCAGGCTCGACAGGTCATCGACGCTGCCGGAGTACTCGTGTTCGTAGTCGTTGAGCACCGATGACACCAGTGCCTTGTCCGGCGCCGACAGTGCCGGCCAGTTCACCGCGCGCTCGGCCACGGCTCGCAGCGACACATCCCGAGCCTCGTCGTCGTCGGCCTCGTCCTGGGCGGTGGTGAGGGCTTCGGCGATCTGGGTGCGCCAGTGCTCGATCGCCGCGGCGGTGGCCTTGTCGACTTCCTTGCCGGCGGTGCCGTATTCGGTGCCACTGTTGTAGCTGGTCGACACCATGCCCGCACCCGCCTTGCGGGCCAGATCGGCGATGGGGTTGCCGTCGACGCCGTGGATCCAGGACGCGCCGAGATCGACAGGGACATCCGACCATTGACGACTGGTCCAGATCCGGCCGCCGATCCGGTCGCGAGCTTCGAGCACCAACACGTCCTGGCCTCGGTCGGCCAGGGTGCGGGCTGCGGCCAGTCCGGCGATCCCGGCGCCGACGACGATCACCCGCCGCCGCTCGCCTGGCGGGACGGTGCCGGGTTCGTCATTACAGGCCGACAGGGCCAGCAGAGCCAGGGCGGACAGGCCGGTGGTCTGCAGGAACCGGCGACGATGCATCGTCATGGCCACCAAACCAATCTGTCACAGACGTCGCCCGCGCGGGCCCGGTCGTGCGACCTCGTAGAATGAACCGTTGATACGGCATAGAATATATTGAGACAGTGATGTGTCAAATGAGACCCATGGAGTTCGTGCAACGATGCGTACAGATGCGGCGCAGGTGCTGGACTCGGCGATCCCGGTCCTGGCCAAGGACCGCGGAGCGTCGATGCAGGTCATCGCCACCCGCGCGGGTATCAGCCGCGCCACGCTGACCCGAATGTTCCCCACCCGCCAGCTACTCGTGCAGGCCATGGCCGCCAAGATCCTCGACGACTGCGACCAGGCCCTGTCCCCCGCCGAAACCCACGCTGCCTTCACCGACCAGGTCCTGGCCGGGCTCGTCACCGAGTACCGGCCCTTCGCGCAACTGTGGAACCTGGTCTACGTCGAACCCGACGTGCTGGGCGCACCAGAGGCGACCGAACGCGCCGAGGACATCTTCACCCGCCTGGTCGCGGTCATGGCCAGCGGCCAGCGCGCCGACGCGCTGCGCGTGGATATGCCCGCCACGTGGCTGGCCTCGACCTTCTGCGGGCTGGCCGAGACCGCATGGGAACTCACCCTCGAAGGCCACATGGGCACCCGCCAAGCCCCCGACTTCATCACCACCGTCCTTCACCAGGGCCTGACCACTGAAACCATCACACCCGCGCGATAAGCCGCCACCCATCGGGCGTCCGACACCTGAACGCCCAGCACCCGCCGCACAACACCCACTGCGGTCCGGACTCCGCCAAGCTGCTGGGCGGCATAGAGCGCCACGCGCAGACCACCCTCGCGCCAGCGATTCACCGCACACACCGCATCCGAGGGCGGCGCTGTGGTGCGAATCAAGGGGTGCCGCCTGGCGATATCTCGTGCCGCAGGTGCCTGCGGCACATAAGCGCGGCCGCCCGCGGCGCCGCTTCCCAACCTCGAGAGGCGTCTGGCATCCGGTTGGCAAGTTCTGTCCGATTTTCCCCGACCTTCCCCTCTTCCCCGTTAAGTGAACCACAAGTAGTCTGCATCGCAAGTTGATGACAGATGGTTGGAGCAGCGATGGCAGGGCAGGTCACGGTCGCGGGCGTGGGGATGATTCCCTTCAAGACACCAAAGAACAGCACTTCATATGACATTTTAGGCAGCGGAGCAGCACGTGCCGCGCTGGCTGACGCAGGCATCGACTATGAGTTGGTACAGCAAGCCTATGTTGGCTATGTGTATGGCGACTCGACTTGCGGTCAGGCTGCACTGTATGGCGTGGGTCAGACCGGCATCCCAATCGTGAATGTGAACAACAACTGCTCGACCGGTTCCTCGGCGCTGTTCCTGGCGCGGCAGGCCATCGAGAGCGGAATGCTGGACTGTGTCCTGGCGCTCGGGTTCGAGCAGATGCAGCCCGGGGCACTGGCGACGCACTGGCAGGACCGTCCGAGTCCGTTCGCGCGCTTCGACGAGGTGGCGATCGCGGTCCAGGGTGAATCGGATGCCCCGTTCGCGGCCCGGTACTTCGGCGGGGCGGGTGCGGCCTACGCCGAGGAGTACGGCCTGGCCGAGGACACTTTCGCCCGGATCGCGGTGAAGGCGCGCAGGCATGCGGCGAACAACCCGTATGCGGTGTTCCGTGATCCGGTGACGGTCGAGGAAGTGCTGGCCTCGCCTCGCGTCTACGGCCCGCTGACACGGCTGCAGTGTTGCCCGCCCACCTGCGGCGCGGCCGCGGCGGTGCTGTGCTCGCCGGAGTTCGCCCACCGGCACGGTCTGCGCACCGACGTGGCGATCGCCGCACAGGCGATGACGACGGACTCACCATCGACTTTCGCCGATAGGGATCTGCGCACGCTCGTCGGCTACGACATGTCGAAGGCCGCGGCCGGGCAGGTGTACGAGGCCGCGGGTATAGGGCCGGAAGACGTGAGGGTCGTCGAGTTGCACGACTGCTTCACCACCAACGAGTTGCTGACCTACGAGGCGCTCGGGCTGACCCCGGAGGGCACCGCGGAGAGGTTTATCGCCGACGGTGACAACACCTATGGCGGCAGGGTGGTCACCAACCCCTCGGGTGGGTTGCTGTCGAAGGGGCACCCGCTGGGTGCGACCGGTCTGGCGCAGTGTGCCGAGCTGGTCTGGCAGCTGCGCGGCCAGGCCGGGGCGCGGCAGGTCGACGGCGTGAATCTGGCGCTGCAACACAACATCGGACTCGGCGGCGCCGCTGTGGTGACGCTGTACGAGAAGGTGAGCTGAGCAGTGCCGATCGATACCGCAGCGGCTCTCGAGCTGCCGCTCGACCCGGTCACCGTGTATGTCGAGCGCGGCCGACTCCGATTGTTCGCCAAGGCCATCGGCGAGACGGACCCGCTCTACACCGATGTGGCGGCGGCCAGACAGGCGGGCCATCCCGACCTGCCGGTTCCGCCCACGTTCTTCTTCAGCCTCGAGCTGGAGGCGCCCGACCCGTTCGCCTATCTCACCGCGCTCGGCGTGGATTTGCGCCGGGTACTGCACGGCGAACAGTCATTCACCTACCACCGGCCGGCCCACGCGGGTGACACGCTCACTCTCCAGCCCCGCATCGTCGACGTCTACAGCAAAAAGGGCGGCGCGCTGGAATTCCTTGTCAAACAGACCGGCATCAGCCGAGGCGAAGAGCTGGTCGCCGAGGCGAGCAGCGTCATCGTCGTGCGCAATCCGGAGATGGCGAAATGACCGGGACGACACAGATCCGGGTCGGAACCGAACTGCCCGCGCTCGAGGTCACGCCGATCTCCCGGACCACATTGGCCCTTTTCGCCGTCGCGTCCGGCGATCACAACCCGATCCACATCGACCTCGACGTGGCGAAATCTGCCGGCCTCGACGACGTGTTCGCGCACGGGATGCTGTCGATGGCCTACCTGGGACGCGTGCTCACCAGCTGGGTTCCGCAGGACAGGATCCGCTCCTACCGGGTGCGTTTCGCCGCGATCACCCCGGTCCACGGTCGGCCGACCTGCACCGCGACCGTGACATCCGTCCAGGACGGCCTGGCCACGCTCACGCTGAGGGTCGCGCTGGCCGACGGAACCCCCACCCTCATCGGCGACGCTGTCGTCGCACTGCACTGAAAGGACTAGCTGCACATGGGAAAACTCGACGGCAAGGTCGCGCTCGTGTCCGGTTCGGGCCGTGGTATCGGCCGTGAGATCGCGCTCAAGTTGGCCGGAGACGGCGCCGCCGTGGTGGTCAACGATCTGGACGCCGAGCCGGCCGAGCAGACGGTGGCCGCGGTCGAGGCCGCCGGTGGGCGGGCGGTGGCCTGTGTCGGCAGCGTGACCGACGAGGGCTTCGCCGAGCGCTTCGTGCAGACGGCCGCGCAGACGTTCGGCGGGTTGGACATCATCGTCAACAATGCCGGCTATACCTGGGACAGCGTCGTGCAGAAGATGACCGACGAGCAGTGGGACGCCATCCTCGACGTCCACCTCAAAGCGCCGTTCCGGATCCTGCGCGCCGCTCAGCCGGTGATCTCCGCCGCGGTGAAGCAGGCCAGGCAGGCCGGTGCGGCGGTGCCCTGCCGCAAGGTCGTCAACATCTCTTCGATCGCCGGGCTCGGCGGCAACGCCGGTCAGGCCAACTACGCCGCGGCGAAGGCCGGCGTCACCGGCTTGACGAAGACGCTGGCCAAGGAGTGGGGCCGCTACAACGTCACGGTCAACACTGTTGCATTCGGGCTGATCAAGACCCGGCTGACCGAGATCCCGGCCGATGGCGACGCGATGATCGACATGGCTGGCAATCAGATCAAGGTCGGCGTGAATCCCGACCTGCTATCGGCCATGGAGCGCGGCATCCCGCTCGGCCGCGCCGGCACACCGCGCGACGCCGCGGGTTCGGTGTATCTGCTCTGTATCCCGGAGTCCGACTACGTCAGCGGGCAGACCCTCGTCTGCGGCGGCGGGTTCGCGATGTGACCGCCGGGTCCCGCGCCGGCGCATTCCCCAACCGCAGTAACTACCGAACACAATCGGAGGCATCAATGAAACGGATCCTGTTCGATTCCGCGCACGAGGAGTATCGACAGAGCGTGCGGGCCTTCCTCGGCAAGGAGGTCGTGCCCCACTACCAGGACTGGGACACCGCGGGCATCGTGCCCCGCGAACTGTTCACTGCGCTCGGCGATCTCGGCGCGTTCGGCATCGCCGTCCCGGAGGAGTTCGGCGGCGCCGGGATCGGCGACTTCCGCTATAACGTGGTCCTGCAGGAGGAAGCGGCCCGCGCGGGAGTCTCCCCGGCGATCCTGGGCCCCGCGCTGCACAACGATGTGTGCCTGCCGTACTTCCTCGACTACACCACCGAGGAGCAGAAGGCCCGCTGGCTTCCGGGCATTGCCTCCGGCGAGCTGATCACCGCGATCGCCATGACCGAACCGGGCACCGGATCCGATCTGTCCGGGATCGCCACCAAGGCGGTCCGCGACGGCGACCACTACGTGATCGACGGCGCGAAGACCTTCATCACCAACGGCATCAACGCTGACCTGGTGATCGCCGCGGTCCGCACCGGCGAGCATCAGCACCGCGGTCTCAGCCTGATCGTCGTCGAACGCGACACCCCCGGCTTCGAACGCGGCCGCAAACTCGACAAGGTCGGGCTGCACGCCCAGGACACCGCCGAGCTCTTCTTCCGCGGCGCTCGGGTGCCGGCGGCCAATCTGCTCGGCGGCGAGGGTGAGGGCTTCTTCGGCCTGACGAAAAACCTTGCACAGGAAAGGATCTCGGTCGCGGTATCCGGACTGGCCCAGGCCACGGCCGCGTTCGACCAGACTGTCGCCTACGTCCGCGAGCGCAAGGCCTTCGGCTCGGCGATCGGATCGCAGCAGGTGATTCGGCACCGGCTCGCCGAGCTGGCCACCGAGATCGACGTGGCACAGCACTACCTGGATCGCTGCGTTGTCGCACTCGACGCGGGCGAGCTGACCGTCGTCGACGCCGCCAAGGCCAAGTGGTGGTGCACCGAACTGCAGGGCCGGGTCACCGACGCCTGCGTCCAGCTCCACGGCGGGTACGGCTACATGCTCGAATACCCCATCGCACGAGCCTGGCAGGACAGCCGGGTGACCCGCATCTACGCCGGCACGACCGAGATCATGAAGGAAATCATCGGCCGCTCCCTTCAACTCGGATAGCCAGTTCTTCGGATCAGCGCGCAAAGGAGCGCCTCATGTACGTGACCCAAGCCATACACAGAGCCCTGCAACACGATCCCGGCCGGCCGGCGACCATCTTCGGTGACCGGACCCGGACGGTCGCCGAATCGGCGGAACGAATCGCCCGATTGGCAGGAGCTTTTCGATCGCTCGGTGTCGAATCCGGTGACCGGGTGGGCATACTCGCACTGAACTCCGACCGCTACCACGAGTACCTGCTCGCGGTGCCCTGGGCGGACGCGGTGGTCAATCCGATCAATATCCGGTGGAGCGTCGCCGAGATCGTCTACTCGCTCGCCGAATCCGGTACGCGGGTGCTGCTGGTCGACGATGCGTTCGCGGCCATTGTGCCCGCGCTGCGCGAGCGGTTCCCGGAGCTGTCGACCGTGATCTTCATCGGTGACGACGGCCTCCCCGAGGGCGCCCTGGGCTATGAGCGACTGCTTGCCACCTCCGAGCCGGTCCCCGATGCCCGCCGGGGAGGAGACGACTTGTTCGGCATCTTCTACACCGGGGGCACAACCGGACACCCCAAGGGGGTGATGCTCAGCCACGCCAACATGATCAGCTCCGCCCTGGGCTGCCTGGCCACCGGGTCGTTCGTCACGCCCGGCGGCAGGCTCCTGCACGCGGCCCCCATGTTCCATCTAGCCGACCTCGCCGCCTGGCTCGGCGGCACGCTGGTCGATTCGACCCATGTCATCGTGCCCATGTTCGGCCCGGCCGCGGTGCTCGCCGCGATCTCCGAGCACCGGGTCACCGACACCCTGCTCGTCCCCACCATGATCCAGATGCTGGTCGACGCGCCCGCGCTCGACGATCACGACCTCGGCAGCGTTCGCACCATTCTCTATGGCGCGTCACCGATTTCGGAGGCGGTGCTCGAGCGGGCCCGCCAAGTCTTCCCGACGACCGGATTCATCCAGGTCTACGGGATGACGGAGCTGTCCCCGGCGGCGACCATGCTGTCCGCGGCCGACCACGAGAACCCGACGCTGCGCCGCTCCGCCGGCCGCAGCGCACAGCACGCCGAGGTACGCATCGTGGACCCCGACGAGGTTGAGGTGCCGCGTGGCACGGTGGGCGAGGTCGTCGTCCGCGGCGATCACGTCATGGTCGGCTACTGGAACCAGCCCCAGGACACCTCGGCTGCCTTGCGTGGTGGCTGGATGCACACCGGCGACGCCGGCTACATGGACGAACATGGTTACGTGTTCATTGAGGACCGGATCAAGGACATGATCGTCTCCGGCGGCGAGAACGTGTACTCCGCCGAGGTGGAGAACGCGCTGGCCCGCCATCCGGCGGTGGCCGCGTGCGCGGTCATCGGCGTGCCCGACCCGAAACTCGGCGAACAGGTGCATGCCGTTGTGGTGCTGCAGCCCGGTAGCAGCGCGACCGAGGATGAGCTGCGCGGCGCCTGCCGCGAATACATCGCCGGCTACAAGGTGCCGCGCAGCGTCGAGTTCGTGCAGGCCCTGCCCATGTCCGGGGCGGGCAAGATTCTCAAACGCGAACTGCGCCGGAAATACTGGGCCGACACCGAACGCCAGGTCGGCTGAAACCTGACGGCAGAGCTGCATCCAGACCCAGGAGAACACCGTGATGGTCGGCACCGAGGTATCGACACCCCCCGCGCGCGGCACCCGGCCACGCAATCGCCGAGAGCTGATCATCACCGCGGCGCGCGAGCTGTTCTACCGCGACGGCTACACCAATGTCGCGATGAACGATATCGCCCTCGCGGTGAATATCGGGCCCTCGGCGCTGTACCGGCATTTCCGCGGCAAGCAGGAACTGCTCTACGCCGTCGTCGCCGAGGCGCTGGAGTCCTGCCTGGGCGGGCTGGCTGCGGCTCGGCTCGGCGATCTCGATTCGCTGGTCAAGGCGTTCGCCGCAACCTCCTTGGCCCGGCGAGAACTCGGCGTCCTGTGGCAGCGCGAAGCCCGCAACCTTCCCGCCGAACAGCGGACGGAACTCGGTGAGAACCTGTCCGCCTCGCGGCGTGCGCTCGTCGGCCAGCTGACCGCGTCCCGGCCGCAGCTTGATCCCGTGCACGCCGAGCTGCTGGCCTGGAGCATCCTCGATGTCGCGGCCAGCATCTCCTACCAGCATGTCGACCTGCCCGAACCCGACTACCTGAACCTGGTCGAGAACCTGATGCGCTGCGTGGCAACCGCGCAGCTCCCTGAACTCGGCCTACCTGTCGACGACCGCCCACGCACCGACCACGCGCCCGTACTTCGGACCCGTCGCGAAAGCCTGCTCGCGACGGCAACCCGGTTGTTCGCTGAAAATGGTTATGCGGCGGTCAGTTTGGAGGACACCGGCACCGTTGTCGGAATAGCCGGACCGAGCATCTACAACTATTTCTCCAGCAAGCACGAGATCCTCTGGACGGCGATGAACCGCAGCTCCGAACGACTGTGGCTCGACCTGGCCGAGGTATTCGAAACCGCCCAGGACCATACAGATGCGTTGCGTCTGCTGGTGTCGCGGTACGCGCAATTCGCGTTGGCCCACCCGCACCTGGTCACACTCATCGTCACCGAGACCGAACACCTTCAAGACGAGCAGAGGCAGCGCGTACTCCAGACCCAGCGCGACTACATCGAGGAGTGGCTGGATCTACTGCGCGTCATCCACCCGGCCATGTCGCGTGCGCAGGCGCGCGTGCGCGTTCAGGCCGTGCTCACCATCGTCAACGACATCGCCCGGACACCGCGGCTACGCACCCGGCCAGGCATCGCGGAGAACCTGCAGCGCCTCGGCTGCAGCCTCCTGGAACTGCAACGCCGACCACGACAGTCCTTCACCGGCGTGAGATCCACCGCCGGCTGAGAGCCCACACACCACAGTACGAACATCCGCTCGCCCGAGTGCCCGGCACTCCGGTGACGGCTGCCTATACCCGCCCGTCGCAGCGGCGGACGGGTATGACGACCACGGAGACATGACATGGAGCAGACAAATGGCCACCTGCCCGGAACCTCGGGCCCGACGCTGTTTCGGCAAGCGTGGTCACCCGACAACGAGCCACGCGCCACCGTGGTGATCGCGCACAGATTCGGCGAACAGGGCAGCCGATACGCCCACCTCGTGAAGCATCTGCGTCAGGATTCGCGTGCCGGAACAGGTTCCTGGCGGAGGTGGGTCACCAACAGGTGCAGGCCGTCTCGGAAACTGTCCCTGGAAGCTGCGGCGACAGACCCCGATCCGTGGGTACGCGGCGGTGCTACCGCCTCCGTGCCCGTCGCTGACACCACGCGTTACCCAGCGCAGTGGCCGAGGGCCAGAAACTTGCTAGACAGTAGGTCACTGGCGAGCGTCACCGGGGACAACACGTGTCCGAAATGATCGGCACAGCCGCCGATGCGACACCGGTCGCGACCCTGATCAAGCCGCGGCTGCGCGGCTGGATCCACACCTGGGCGGTCGGCATCACGGCGATCGCGGTGACCGCACTGGTCACCAAGGCCGCGACGATCTCGGCGACGGCGGGCTGGTCCACGCTGGTCTACGGGCTCACAGCCTGCGGGATGTTCGGCGTCAGCGCCGTCTACCACCGGGTGACCTGGGCAACCGCGAAGGCCCGCATCCAGATGAAACGGGCCGACCATTCGATGATCTTCCTGTTCATCGCGGGCTGCTATACCCCGTTCGCGCTGCTCGGGCTGCCGGGGCGGACCGGGCAGACACTGCTGCTGGCGGTGTGGCTCGCCGCGCTCGCCGGTGTGGCATTGAAACTGCTGTGGCCCACCGCACCTCGCTGGGTCGGGGTGCCGCTGTATCTGCTGCTCGGCTGGGCGATCGTGTCAGTGGCCGGGCAGCTGAACACGAATATCGAAATCGCCCCACTGATCCTGTTGCTGATCAGCGGCCTGGTCTACAGCGGCGGCGCGATCCTCTACGCGACCAAATGGCCCAACCCCTGGCCCAGGGTCTTCGGCCACCACGAGTTCTTCCACGCCGCAACCGTCGTGGCCGCACTGTGCCACTACGCCGCAATCTGGCTGGTCGTCCTCCACTGAGCCCGAGCGGCGGAGGTGCGCCGAGGGCGATCAAATGATGGTTTCGGACGCATTCGGGAGCCGCCATTTGACCACGTCCAATCGACACAAAGCACCCCACACGCGGGATGCCGGAGCATGGCACGGGATGCCCGGCGCACACGAGTCGGGCACCAGGGGACATAGCGGGTGTCGAATTGCCGGTTACGGCTGGTAAGAGACTGTTGTCAGGATCGGATTCCGGGGATTCCGGCCAGCATCTGTTCCAGGTGCTCAGTGGGATGCTCCTGTTGTGCGGCTGCACACCGTCTGGATTAGCGTGGCTCTCCATTGGCTTGCCTCCCATCGGCTGGCGTCCAAGGGGTGGCTGAAGAACGGTCCACCGGGCGGGTTTGGATGCTTTCTGGTTGATCGCGGTCTTGATGTGCACGTCGTAGTGGGGTGTGAGATGCCGGTTGGGGGTGTCCTGCGGGTCGCCCTGGTCCGGGTCGGGAGGGTTTGGGCGCACTGGCGGGGCAGGTGGTTTCCCACGTAGGTGTCGAACCACCGCCGGACGCGAGCCGGTGTGAGTCGTTGCGGGGCAGCGTGTTTCTCCCACGACCGTTTCAGGTCCGTGGTGAGGTCGCGGGCGAGGTGGGGCTGGGTGTAGACGGCCAGTAGTAGCCAGGTCCAGCGGTCGGCGATGAACGCCCCGACTACCGTCGCGGGTCACTCGCCGCGCGAAGACACTTGTTGCCGCCGAAAGGATTTCGATCGCCTGCCGGCTCTGGTGCGCTGTCGCGCAATGGATTCGCCGTTACTGCCGATCGATGCCTGCCGTGATGCGCTCACCGCGGCCGGGGCATAGCGCGGCTCACTGATTGCCTGATGGCCCACTCGGTGCTGCTGTCGTGGCGATAGGCAGCGGAACAGGGTCATTGCGGCCCCTGTGTCATTTAGCGCGGTATCCATCCCTCAACGCTGTGTATCAACCGCGGGCGCATCGGCGGGCTCGAGGTAGTAATCGGCCAGTATTGTCGCGAAATGGGTTGTCCGATCGATTATTCCCGCGGCATCGGTGGCGACGAGTCCGACCCGCCATGCGGTGGTCAGTTCGACGAAACCGCCGACCGTCATCAGAACCGAACTACGGAACAAGTCGCGATCCCTGCCTTTGCGGAGATGGGGCTCCATTCCCGTGGCGAGTACCTCCGTGGCGACGAGAATCAGATCGTGGCGGCGGCGTTCGAGGATCGCGCAGCCCGCATGGTCACCGAAAAGCACTGGCGCGCGACGTGGATCGTCGGCGAAGTTGACGACCACCGCCTCGATCACCCGGTGCAAGACCGCGACCGGCGGTATGTCCGCGAGGTCTGCCATGATCGTGGCCAGGGTGGCCGTGGTTTCCTGGCGGACCTGCTCCCACGCCTCGGCCAGCAGCGTGTCCCGGTCCGCGAAGCTCTCACGGAAGTACCGATCGTTCAGGCCCGCCCGCGCACACACGCTGCGCAAACTGACGGCGCCCCAACCTCCCTCCACCCAGATATCGATTGCGGCGTCGATCAGCTGCACGCGGCGGTCGGCGCGCCGCGCCTCGGCGGTACGGCCGCCCCAGGTCTGGGGTGAAGTCATTCGTCCATCTTGACAACGACATGCGCCGCGGGTGTCAATTGGTGACGATATGCCACCAATTGGTGTGTCGGGCTGCCGACAGTCGGGGACGACAGCCACACCTGATGGGTTCGAAAGTCGTTCAGGCTGTACGTAAAACAACGGAGTGCCCCGCATGAGATGGTCCAGTACCGCATCACGCCGACTGCCCGCGTCCAACGACGACGTGTGGGCAGTGGTCTCGGATCTGTCCCGCCATGGTGAGTGGCTACCGTGCCATCAACAGTGGCTCGATCCGCTGCCGACACCACTCAGAAGAGGGACATCGGCCACCGAGCAAGTCACTGCCTTCGGCGCCGTCCATGAGATCCGCTGGACCATCACCGAGTGGACACCGCCATCGACACTGCAATTCAGCGCCGCAGCGCGAGGACTGCTGACATTCTCCTACGGGGCGCAGCTGCAACCGATCGGTCCCACTTCGACCAATATAACCCTCCGGGCGGTTCTCGCCGGAGCAGTGCTCCGGCAATTGAAAACGAACCAACTCCAGTCCGCCACAAGGATAGAACTCTATCGAGCAGTCACGACGCTCGAGGCGCTGTTCCATCCCGGGATACCGACTGTGACCCATCGCCATGGTCTCGACGCTCTTCGCCGCAGCCGGCGCACGACCGACCTGCACCCAATCCACCGTGGACCGGCGACCGGAGATCAGCCCGGCACACGCATCGAGCCTGCACCGGAAAGCGATGGTGCAAGATGTGAATTGCGACCCTCGCACCCATGAATCATCGACATAGCGTCCGACAACGAGAGATGTGACCGTCTACCCTTCCCGTTGACGAGGGTCTTGCGGAGGAGCTCAAACCAGAATTGCCTGGGTGGATACGGCCGGATCATGTACGAGGCGCTCGAGAATACCGACAGCCGGTGGCTCGTCAGGATGCATACCGGTGTCCCACCAGGTTTCGAGCCGACTCGGCTCCGGCCACACCCCCAGGTGGCTGGGGTGGTGAGCCAATCACATGTTTCAATTACGAAACCCCCCTGTAATTTATCTCGGATATCTAACAATCGCTAGGCTCGGATCTCGCCTGAACAGGTTTGAAGATAGTGCGCTTAACATCCGTGAGCATGTCGACTTCTTCGAAAGCAAAGCGGCGCGTTGTTTTTCGTGATGTTCGGGTCTTTGACGGTGTTTCCGAGAAGCTTGTAACCGGAGATGTGTTGATCGAAGGGGACCGGGTGGCGGCGGTCTCGGAATCCCCGATCGGCGACGAGCCGGGGCGTGAGACGCACGAGATCGTCGGCGGCGGCCGGGTTCTGATGCCCGGCATGAGCGACGCGCACGTGCACCTGGTGGGCAACGCGAATTCGTACGTCGACATGGTGCTGGGCTCGGAGAGTCACATCGCTCTCAATGGCCTCGCCGAGGCCAGGAATATGCTGCTGCGCGGCTTCACCGCGGTCCGGGACATGGCCGGCGACACCGGCAGTATCAAGTCGGCCATCGACCGTGGACAGTTCCAGGGCCCGCGCATCTACCCGTCGCAGGCTGCAGTGTCGCAGACCAGCGGACACGGCGACTTCGGGTTCGTCTACGACACCCCGACTGCGCTCGCCGGCACGGAGTCGCGTGCTGAGCAGATCGGCTTCATGCGGGTCGCGAACGGTGAGGCGCAGGTGCTGGCCGCGGTCCGGGAGCAGTTGAAGAAGGGGGCGACCCAGATCAAGGTGATGGTGGGTGGCGGCGCCGCGTCGATGTACGACCCTCTCTATACGGTGCAGTTCACCGCCACGGAATTGCGGGCCGCGGTCGACGCGGCGACCGACTACGGCACTTATGTCGCCTCGCATGTCTACAACGTCGTCGGGATTCATCGTGCGGTCGAGGCGGGTGTCAAGTCCATCGAGCACGGCCACCTCGCCGACGAGGCGACGATCGCCATGCTGGCGGAGCGGGAGGTCTGGCTGTCGATGCAGCCATTCGCGCTCGGCGACCACCACTATCCGGATCCCGACCGGGCGGACAAGGATCGACAAATCTGCACCGGTACCGACCAGGTGTACGAGTGGGCGAAGAAGCATGGTGTGAGGGTTGCGTGGGGCACCGACCTTCTCCTCGAACCGCAACTGGCCGCCCGGCAGAGCGAGATGGCGGCCCGCCTCGGCGACCACTACAGCAACTTCGAGGCGCTGCGGATGCTGACATCCGGCAACGCGGAACTCTTCCGGCTCGCGGGCGAGCGTGACCCCTACCGGCAGGCGCGGTTCGGTGTCATCGCCGAGGACGCGTGGGCCGATGTCCTGCTCGTCGACGGCAACCCACTCGAGGATCTGAACCTGCTGGCGGACCCCGGAAAGAATCTGCCGGTCATCGTGATGAACGGGGAGATCGTCAAGAACGCTCTCTGACCTGGCCCGTCGAGCCATTCATCGAACACGAGCAGCACTGTCGAATACGCACGCCGTCGACTCCTCGACCCGGCGTGGGAGGAGAGGTGTGAGTTGGTCGAGACAATTACGGCAGAACCGGATAACTTCTGGAACCCGACACCCGGATCGCTCGTGTCCGCGAGAGCAATTGAGCTCAACGGACCATGGGGGCGCGTGTTCGGTCCCCTCGACCTGGACATCGACGAGGGCGGGGTGACGGTACTGGCGGCACAGTCCGGTGCCGCGCGGACCGCGTTGCTGATGGCACTGTGCGGCCGAATGCGCCTGTCGAGTTGACTCGCAACAACATCAGGACGGCCAGCGCGCTGCTCAGCAGGAATGCGACCGGCCCCTCGGCGTCCGGATTCCACACCAGATGTTCTTCGCTTTTGATGGTGTGAGCGTGTAGCGCGGCGCCGGTGCTGATATTGAACAGCAGCGTTCCGAGGAATTGGACTGCCGCGGAGAGCCATTCCGCTCGCAAAGCAGGCCTGCCCTGGTCTGTCGTGGTCGGCGCGCCGCTCAGTGCGAGTTGGACAAACGCGGCAGCGGTGAAGAACCATGCACTGGGAATCTGATTGCGCATGGGGTACCGGTTCACGCCGGACTGTAGGAGTGGTTGGGGGCCGGAGTTCCCCTCCGAGCCCGGCCCCCAACGTCAGGACGCGGTTGTTCCGCGATGATCTGTGGTGGGGGTGAATTCGGCCGGGACCGGACTGGATGTGCTGGTGCGGTATCGGATGGTCATTCGTGTCACCTGCTGGTCGCATCGCTCAGCTCGACAGAACAGACGGGTACCGGGGTACACGGTGTCGTGTGAGCTTCTTACGTCCAGCTAGGGGAATGAGCCGCCCAGCTTGGCGACAAGCAAACCATGCCGATAGGACACTGCGCAATGCGGGTTCGGAGGGGTACGAGGGCCCTTGGTCGGCTGAGCGGTCACGTGGCGTGGGGGAAGGCGGCGGCTGCCCGGCATGACAATCGGGCGACCGGCGTGTTTGAGTGCACACATGGAATCGTCTAGTCCTGCATTACCTTTGGACGCGCTCCCGCATCCGCCGGGGCGGCTTCCGATCCTCGGCGATGTCGCCAGCGTGGACCGGCATCGGCCGACGCAGCATGAGATGGGGCTCGCGCAGGCCGGGCTGGGTCCTATCTTCCAGCGCAAGCTGCTCGGCACACAGCTGGTGATCGTGACCGGGGGGCGGTTGGCGGCTCAGTGCAATGACGAGACATCGTGGGGGCGGGTACTTCTCGGTCCGCTTGCGAAGATTCGGCCGGTGGCCCCGCACGGAATGTTCACCGCCAGCTCGAAGGACCCGCTCTGGGGGCAGGCGCGTCGTATTCTCACCCCGGGATTCGCGCAGGCTTCGATGCGCACCTACCACGATGCGATGGCGTCGGTCGCCGACGACCTCACGGCCGAGTGGGCCGCCACGGGTGGGCGTGGCGTGGACGTGCATTCGGCGATGACCCGCGCGACCCTCGAAGTGATCGCGCGGGCCGGATTCGGCCGTGACCTGCGGCTGTTCACCGCCTCGGGGGAGGACGGCGATTCGCGCCGCTTCGTGCGAGAACTGGGCCGCACCCTGCAGTGGGCCTCGGAATCCACCAATGACCTGCCTGTCATCGGCGACGTGCGGGCGGCGCTGCGGGCGCCGGGCGTGCGCCGCGAAATCGCTTCCTTGCAACGCTATGTCGACGAACTGATCGTCGAGCGACAACGCCAGAACACCAGCGCGGCAACCGATCTACTCGGATTGATGTTGACCGCTACGGACCCGGAGAGTGGAAAACGCCTGCCTGCGGACAATATCCGCGACCAGACGCTGACCTTCTTGATCGCCGGGCACGAAACCACGGCGGCCCTGCTGGAAGTCGCGCTGTATTACCTGGCGCGGAACCCCGCCTTCCAGGACCGCATCCGCTCCGAAATGCCCGTGCAGGCAACAGCTCTGGGATATGAGGACATCGCCAGGATGCGGTTCACCCGTCAGCTGCTCAATGAATGCCTGCGGTTGTGGCCGCCCGCGCCGGGCTATTTCCGGATCGCGCGCACCGAGCAGAACCTGGGCGGATACCGGATCCCGGCCGGCCGCGCGGTCTTCGTGCTCGCGCTGGCAGCCCAGCGCGACCCCGACGTGTGGGGCCCGGACGCCGAGACCTTCGAACCCGACCGGTTCGACTCCACCGCGCTGCGCGCCTTTCCCGACCGCTTCTTCCAGCCGTGGGGCACCGGCCCGCGCTCGTGCATCGGGCGCGCGTTCGCGCTGCATGAAGCGACGCTCCTGCTCGGCCGGCTGGTCGACGCCTTCGACCTGCGTACGTCGGCGCCCGCGCTGACGCTGCGCGAACGCGGCACCCTGCGCCCCGATCCGTACGACCTGATCGCCCATGACCGGGCGGCAGCCGCTAGGAGTTAGCACCCCGATGTCATGGTTTCTCATCGAGGCCCTCGGCCCGCTGGACGCCCCGATGACCATCCTCGCCAAGGACGGCGAGCGCCGCGATTGGGTGTCACTGCGCTCTCTGCAACGCAACGAAGGTGTCGATGTCACCGATGCGGCCGAGTGGGTGCGCCACTCCGGCTCGGTCTTCGATCAGGTGGTCTCCGGGCGCGGCGGTCACCACCGCGTGCGAATACTGCCGATCGTCGGCCCCGAAGGCGAGGTGTACGCGATGCACCTGTGGGCCGGGGCACCCGACGAGTCCATTCCCGCGCACCGACCGGCTGCCGGAATCGCTTGGTACGCAGGTGATCTACAGGTCCAGCAAGGTCTGGAATCGTGGATGATGAGCACCGATGACGCCGACGGTTTCAAGCGCGTCCGCTCGCCCGGCGAGTTCTTCCGCAAGGTCGTGAAATTCGACGATGCCACCGCCCTGATAGCGCTGGGCACCAACCCCACTCCCGGCGCCCGCTTCTCCCAGCGCATCGTCGTCCTGCACGACAACGGACGCCTCATGAACTGGCAGACCTTCGCCGTCGGTAGAACGGATCTGGAGCGGCCCGGCCTGCGCGGTCTGACCCACGACGTTTCCGATGTCGACCCCGTATCGCTGAGCCCCCACGAGGCGCTCGGCCTGACCGATGAGCCCGGACCGGACTCGCCCGCGGCGGCCCTGATCGCGTTCCCGCCCACCGGCGCCCCACTCATCGCGCAATGGATCGGCCACGTCCCCACCTGGATCGACTGGCAGCGCGAAGGCGACGCCGAATTGATCCACCGCGACGACTGGCACGCCATCGCCAAGACCGCGATCATGCTCCAACCCGGCCTGCTCGACTCGAAAACAGTCACCCCCGCCCGTATCCGCGCCCACACCCCCAGCGGCTGGCAACCGGTCACCATCACCTCCCGCCGCTTCCCCGGCGAGGTCGGCAGCCGCCTCCACATCGTCAGGATCGCCCGAGCCGGCTAGGTGTAATGACCCAGAAGGTTGGTGACGGTGTGGCGAGCTGACATAGCAAAGACCTTCGAGTGAAGTGCGAGCTTTCGAGGAACGCATTCTCTTCTGTAGGTCTTCGTGTCCCATTCCGCGTACATCGCCGGGTTGAAGGCTGGCGTGGACGGGTAGTCGGCGGGCGAGGATCTGCTTGTTCGGTCGATTGTCGATCGGTGTGGGCGGGACGGGGCTACCGTCGGTCGATGACTCGTGGTGGGCGAGGGGTTGGGCGGATCGCGCAGGTCTGGGCGGTGGTCGGGGCCGTTGTGCTGGTCGGCTCCGGGTGCGGGGGAGGCGGGGGCGGGTCGGGGCCGCAGGGCGCGGCGAGCTGGCCGCCCGCGGGTGGGCGCGGGGCGTGCGCGGTCGACAAGCAGGTGGACGTGCCCGCGACCATGCGGGACGGGGTGGTGTTGAAGGCCGATGTGTATCGGCCGAAGACGGGCGATGCGGTGCCCGTGGTGCTGATGCGGACGCAGTACGGGAAGGCGGCGGCGCAGATCCAGCCGTACCGGTATCGGACGCCGGAATGGTTCGCTTCGCACTGTTATCTCGTTGTGGTGCAGGATATTCGCGGCCAGGGTCGGTCGGCCGGAGTGTTCACCGAATTCGGGAACGACATCACCGACGGCTACGACTCGGTGGAGTGGGCGGCCGCGCTGCCGGGGACGAATGGCAAGGTCGGCATGTACGGGTCGTCGTATGTCGGTGCGACGCAATGGCTCGCGGCGGTCAGCACGCCACCGCATCTGACCACGATCGTCCCGGCCAATACCGCGTCGGATTACTACGACGGGTGGACCTACGAGGGCGGGGCGTTCCGGTTGGGGTTCGTGGAGCCGTGGGCCATGGAGACGATCGGGGCGAGCGCGGCCGCGAATCGCGGCGATACCGGCACCGCCAAGCAGCTTGCGGCCGACGGCACGAACTACTCCCGGTGGCTGGGTTTTCGCCCCTATCAACAGTTTCCGCCGCTGCACCCGGGTGATCCGGTGATCGCGCCGTGGTTCTACGACTGGGTGCGGCATTCGACCCGCGACGACTACTGGAGGCAGTGGAGCATTCGGGACCGGTACGCGAAGGTCACGGTCCCCGTCCTGAATTTCGAGGGCTGGTACGACGCGTTCCTGGCCGGCGGGGTGGAGAACTTCACGGGGATGGTGGCCGGGGGCGGTTCACCGGAAGCGCGGGCCGGGCAGCGGTTGGTGCTGGGGCCCTGGGACCACCTGGGATGGGGTCGGCCCGGGAGCGGGGTCACGACGCCCATATTGGCCGCGGCCGGGGAGGCGGGCGACAGTCCGATCAATGAACTGATGCTGGCCTGGTTCGACCATTTCCTGAAGGGCGTGGACAACAAGGTTTCCGGGCAGCCGGTGGTCGACTATTTCGTGATGGGTGCGAACAAGTGGAAGTCGGCGTCGGCGTGGCCGTTGCCGAACACCCGCTGGACCACCTACTACCTGTCCGGGAACGGCGGCAATTCGATGCTGGGCCGGACGGGCGCGCTGACCACCGACACGCCGAAGGATCCGCAGCAGCCGGATCGGTACGAGTACGACCCCTTGAATCCGGTGCCGAGCGCGGGCGGGCATTCGTGTTGCGGGGCGTCGTCGGGGCCGCAGGGGCCGGTGGATCAGTTCGTGGTGGAGCAGCGGTCGGATGTACTGACCTATACGACCGCCCCGATGCCGAGCGATACCGAGATCACCGGGCCGGTTCGAATGACGTTGTGGGCGGCCTCGAGTGCGCCGGATACCGATTTCACGGCGAAGCTGGTGGCGGTGGCGCCGGACGGGTCCACGGTGAACCTCAACAATGGGATCATTCGGGCGGCGTTCCGAGATTCGCTGGAGCATCCGACGCCGCTCGTGCCGGGGCAGCCGTACAAGTTCTCGATCGGTATCTGGCCGACGAGTTATCTGGTGAAAGCCGGATACAAGATCCGAGTGGAGGTGTCGAGCAGCGATTTCCCGCAGTTCGCGCCGAATCCGAATACCGGTGATCCGTTCGGGGAGAACACGAATACGCAGGTCGCGACGCAAACCGTCTATCACGACCCGGACCATCCGTCGGCGCTGGTGCTGCCGATCATTCCGGCGGGAGACGCGGGAAGTGTGCGATTCCCGACCGAGCATTGAAGACCGTGGCCGGGCTTCCCGTGAGTTGTCCGCCCCGTGGGAAGCGCCGGCCGATTACATAATAGTCGCGGCGGGGAAGTTTCCCGGCATGGCCGGGCCGGGGTTAGTGTCGCGGGGTGGGTTTCGAGGTACGGGTCGATATCGCGGGTGCGGTCGAGATCGTCGGTGCGGCCGCGGGGTTCGGCTGGCGTTGGGGTTCCGGGAATGTCGCGGAATTCGCCCGACTGGTCGGTTGGACCGGGCCGCAACCGGTCGGCACCCTCCGCAATGGTCCGGTCTTCTCGCGCACGGGCCTGCCGGTGTGGTGGGACTCGGCCATGTTCTGGGGCAGTGACCGCGGCCTGGACCATGTGCGCACGGCCATCTCCGACTGCCCGGATCCCGCGGACCCCGGCAGCCGGGACCTGCTCGCCGCCGCCATGGCCCGCGCCGCCGCGGAGTTCACCACCCGCTGGGGCGATCCGGAGACCACCGCCGCGGGTCCCGCCGAGGGCCTGGCCTGGCGTTTCCCGAATGTCTTCGCGGGCCTGACGATCGGCACGGACACCGTGGACCTGCTGCTGGTGAACCCGACCGCGCAACGGTATTGGATGGAGCGCCGCCATGAGGCCGCCCGCCGCCGCGCCGCCTCGGGCCCCTGGATCCGATTCGCAGAGAGCCTGGCCGGATTCCTGGAGACGCTGCCGGGCGACGGGCGACTGCTGGTGACCGCGCCCGGCGGGCGCTTCGTGCAGTTCGAGGCCGGGCCGGAGCAGCTGGCGGGGGAGCTGGCCCGCAGCGAATTCATCGATCCCGCCTGGTATTACGGCCCCGACCTGGAACGCCAGCTCATGGAGCTGGGCTGGACGCCGCCCCGCGAGGGCAATTGGACGCGCGGCCTGTCCCGGCGCGCGGGCACCGTCGCCATGAGCGGACTGGCCCTGCGCACCACCGACACCCTCCGCGCGGTCGGGGTCGCCGCTCCGACCGAACTGGTGGCCGACGCCTGGGTGGAGGGCGGCGCCGATCTGGAGGTGACCGCGCTCGGCATTCCGCCGCACCCGACCTCCCGCACCCAGCGCGCGGAATTTCTGCGCCGCCACGCCGTCTCCGAATTCGATGCCGGGCCGCTGCGCGTGGATGTGCCGGCCGGCGTCGAGATCGCCCGTGCCGCCCGCGCCTTCGCGTGGACCTGGACCCGCGCCGACCTGGACGGTTTCGCCGCCGCCATGGGCTGGAAACCAGTGCACGACAACGATGTCGGGGAGCGCACGGTGTGGGTCGACACCGAACTCCACGTGGACGGTCCGCGCGCCCGCTTCTGCTTCGACGGCGACCGGCTCGAGGCGGTCTGCGTCACGCTCAGCGACAGCATCGAGTCCTTCCTCTACGACGAGGGCCTGCCCGCCGAGGTCGCGGCGCAACGCACCGCCGCCCAGGCCCGCGCGCTGGACGGGTTCCGCGCCGAGTTCGGGGCGCCCCGGCACGCGGTGCTGGGCCAGGCGTACGGACCGGCCTGGCCGGATGGCCGCCTCACCCTGGGCCTGGTTCCGGAGGCCGACACGGTGGAGCTGTATCTGGTGCGGCCGGGCGAACGCGACCGCCGCCTCATCATCGAGCAGCAGCGGGCAGCGCATCGCGCGCACGATCGCGAATGGGACCAGTGCTACGAGGAATTGGCCGCTCTCATCACCGATCTGGCGGACTCCGGCCAGCTCACCGTGGATGCCGGGGACCCGCATCGGGCCCGGGTCGACCGGGACGGCGACCTGCTGCGCCTGGAACTGGCCACCGCCACCGCCCGCGAATTGTCCCCGCGCGTCCTGAAGTTCATGCTGCGTGACGGCTGGCAGCATCCCGATCACCGCTATCCGCTGTGGCACATCGACCTTCAGCTGCCCGCGCTGCCCCGGGACCTGCGCCGCCTGGCCCGGCTGGCGATCCTGCCGCTGCGCACCCTGATGCCGCCGCAGGCCCGGCTGCGCGTGCTGTTGAACGGTGAGTACCTGCCGGTTCGGGCCCCGTCCACGGGCGCGATCGGGGCACTGCCGACGGAGGCCTAGAGTCGAAACATGGTGGACAGTGCGGACATAAGGGTGACCCGAGACGCGTACGACGAGGTCGCGGAGCTGTACACCGATCTGTTCCGGCGGCAGTTGCAGGACAACCCGTTCGACGCCGTGATGCTGGACGCGTTCGCGCACACGGTGCGGGAGCACGGGGCGGGCCCGGTCGCCGATATCGGCTGCGGTCCGGGCCGCGTCACCACGCATCTGGCGGCGGCCGGACTGGAGGTGTCCGGCATCGACCTGTCGCCGGAGATGATCCGGATCGCCCGCGAGCAGTATCCCGACCTGCCCTTCGAGGTCGGCTCGATGGAGCGGCTGCGGTTCGAGGACGGGTCGCTGGCCGGAATCGTGGCCTGGTACTCCATCATTCACACTCCGCCGGCCCGGGTTCCGGACGTACTGACCGAATTCGCCCGGGTGCTGCGGCCCGGCGGGCACGCGCTGTTCGGCTTCCAGGCCGCCGACCAGGCGACCGGCGTGCACGCCTACGACCACAAGGTCGCCCCCGCCTACCGCTGGGCTCCGGTCACGTTCGCCGAAGTGCTGGCCGCGCACGGCTTTCGCGCCACCGCGACGCTGGCCCGGGAGGCCCGTCCCGACGAGCGCACCCCACAGGCCATCGTGCTGGCGGTCAAGGTGTGAGCGACTCCGGGTTCAGGAGCTGATCGGTTCCGGCTCGCGGGCAGCCCATTCGTCGAAAGCCGTTCGGGCGACGGCGATCTCATCGGCGTGCCGCAGCGCCCACTGTCCCATGGCGTGGGTGATCCGCGCCGAGCTCGGTCAGCGCGTACTCGACTCGCGGCGGCACGGTCGGGTACATGGCGCGCTCGGCGAGTCCGGGCGGGTGCGCGGCAAAATCGTGCTGACCTCCTGGAATCGATCGGCTATCCGGCCATTGGGATAGTTGATGCGCGGGGCGCGCCCCGCCGCATACCGTCGCGCGAAGAGACCGCGTCGATCAGGGAGCAAACGGTGACGGACTGGAACGAAGAAGTCGATGTCCTGGTGGCAGGGTCGGGCGGCGGCCTGGCCGGGGCCTATACGGCCGCCCGCGAGGGGCTGAGCGTGGCGGTGGTCGAGGCCACCGAGAAGTTCGGCGGCACCACCTCGTTCTCCGGTGGCGGCGGCGTCTGGTTCCCGTGCAACCCGGTGCTGCGGCGCGAGGGCGTGGACGACACCGTGGAGGACGCGCTCACCTACTTCCGCGCGGTGGTCGGCGACCGCACCCCGGCGGACCTGCAGGAGACCTACATTCGCAATGGCGCGAAGGTCATCGAGTACCTGGAGCAGGACGAGGCGTTCAAGTTCCAGATGTTCCCGTGGCCGGACTACTTCGGCAAGGCCCCGAAGGCGCGCCTGGACGGCAAGCGGCACATCGTGCCCGCGCCGCTGAAGGCCGCCAAGCTCGGTGAGCTGAGCGAGTCCGTGCGCGGACCGCTGGCCACCGAACGGCACGGCGACCCGCAGCCGGACTATCTGATCGGCGGGCGCGCCCTGGTCGGCCGCTTCCTGCTGGGCCTGTCGAAGTACCCGAACGTGGCGCTGCACCTGAACACCGCGCTGGTCGAGCTGGTGACCGAGGACGGCGCGGTGACCGGTGCGATCGTGGAGCGCGACGGGCAGCGGATCGCCATCCGGGCGCGTAAGGGCGTGCTGCTGGCGGCCGGCGGCTTCGAGGGCAACGACGAGCTGCGGCAGCGCTACGGCGTGCCGGGCGTGGCCCGGGACACCATGGGGCCGTGGGGCAATCAGGGCAAGGCGCACGTGGCGGGCATCGCGGCGGGCGCGGACACCGATCTGATGGATCAGGCGTGGTGGTCGCCGGGCCTCATCCATCCCGACGGGCGCGCGGCGTTCGCGCTGTGGTTCACCGGCGGCATCTTCGTCAACCAGGCCGGTGAACGGTTCGTCAACGAGTCCGCGCCCTACGACCGGCTCGGCCGCGACATCATCGAGCACCTGGACGACGGGTCGGCGACGCAAGCGCAGGGAGGTGGAGCGGCGTTCTGGATGGTCTACGACGACGCCGAGGGCGTGGTGCCGCCGATCAAGGCCAGCAATGTGCCGATGGTCGAGGCGGAACGCTTCATCGAGGCGGGCCTGTGGAAGACCGCCGACACCCTGGAGGGCCTGGCCGCGGAGATCGGCGTCCCCGCCGACGTGCTGGTCGCCACCGTGGCCCGTTTCAACGAATTCGTGACCGAGGGTGTCGATCCGGACTTCGGCCGCGGCGACGAGGCCTACGACCGCGCCTTCTCCCATGGCGAACCGCCGCTGGCCCCGATCGTGAAGGGCCCGTTCCACGCGGCCGCCTTCGGCATCTCCGATCTGGGCACCAAGGGCGGCCTGCGCACCGACACCGCCGCCCGCGTCCTGAACGAGGCGGGCGAACCCATCCCGGGTCTGTACGCCGCGGGCAACACCATGGCCGCGGTCAGCGGCACCGTCTACCCCGGTGGCGGCAACCCGATCGGCGCGTCGGTGCTGTTCAGCTACCTCGCCGCGCTCGACATGAGCTCCCGCTAGCCGCTCGCGCCGCCGCCGGTGTGATGCGATAGGTGTATGAC